>CAJYRE010000575.1 GCA_913776675.1 Rhizobiaceae bacterium | reverse complement strand
TATCGGGCAGGATGCACGCATGGCGGCCACCCCCAATCCCGATCTGCTGCAAGACAGCCCGGAGGGCAGGCTTCCGGTGATTGGACCAGACGGTTTGCGGCCGGTGGAGCAATATGCGCGGCCATGGTCTGGCGCGCATGGCACGCGCATTGCCATCATTGTCGGCGGGCTGGGTTTGAGCCAGACGGGCACGCAAAAAGCCATCAAACTGCTGCCGGAAGAGGTCACGCTGGCTTTTGCCGCCAGCGGCAACAGTTTGCAGCGCTGGATGCAGGATGCGCGGCGCGGTGGTCATGAAATCCTTCTGCAAATTCCACTGGAGCCGCTGGGCTATCCGGCCAATGATCCGGGACGCGGCACGCTGCTCAGCAGTCAGACGGCGGCCAAAAACCTGCATCAATTGCATGAAGCCATGGCCAGCATCAGCAATTATACCGGCATCATGAATTATATGGGCGGGCGTTTTCTGAGTCAGGCCGATGCGCTGGAGCCGATGATGCGCGATATTGCCGCCCGTGGTCTGCTGTTTCTGGATGATGGCTCATCGGCCCAATCCTTGAGCGGCAAATTTGCCAAGGCGCTGAACATGCCCTATGCGGTGGGTGATCTGCAACTGGATGACCAATTGCAGAAACAGGCGATTTTGAAGCGTCTGGACGAGCTGGAGCGGATTGCCAAGCGCAATGGCAGCGCCATCGGGGTTGCTACCGCCTTTGATGAAAGTGTTTCCACCATTGCCGAGTGGGTGCGCGAGGCAAAAAGCCGTGGTATCGAGATTGTCGGCATTTCGGCCCTTGCTCTTGAAAACCAGTAGAATCACGAGGACACATGACCCAATCTTCGATCAAAGCGGAAGACCTGCCCTATCGCCCCTGCGTTGGCATTATGGTGCTGAATGCGGAGGGGCTTGTCTGGGCCGGGCGGCGCATTCCGCTGCTAAATTCCGAATATGATGGCTCACCGCAGCTCTGGCAAATGCCGCAAGGTGGCATTGATACTGGCGAAGACCCCAAAGACGCGGCATACCGCGAGCTTTACGAAGAAACCGGCATGAAAACGGTGACCTTGCTGGCCGAAGCCCCGGAGTGGATCAATTACGATCTGCCGCCACAATTGATTGGCATTGGCCTGAAAGGAAAATATCGCGGCCAGACCCAGCGATGGTTTGCCTTTCGCTTTGACGGCGATGAGAGTGAAATTCAGATCAACCCGCCCCCGACCAGCGAGCATGCCGAATTTGATGAATGGCAGTGGAAGCCCATGCATGTGCTGCCTGAGCTGATCGTGCCGTTCAAGCGCGGTGTGTATGAAAAGGTCGTGGCGGCCTTTCAGCATCTGGTGACGGCATAAAGCACCCTCCCATCAGGCAATGCGCAAAAAGGGTTTTTCTACCAAAGGCCGGTGGTCTGCATTATCGGCCACCGGCATGCGAAAAACCGGAACAAGCGTTTCCACCTCATCGGCATAGCGCTCGGCATTGGCTATAGCCTTATCCAGATTGCTGACACGCTCGGGATCGAGCTGATGCAGGCAGGTGCGAAATTCAAACATGTCTCGATAGGCGGCCCGCTCGATAATCGGCGTTTCCAGCACCCGCACATGGCGCTCGGCCAGCAGGGTTTTCACGGCTCGCAAGGCGCGGGTGGTGACCAGCGAATTGACGCGCGACAGCAACACCGAATGGGGAATGCGAATATTGCCCCGGGTGTAGAGATATTGCAAAAGCTCAATCACCTGTGCGCCGCCTTGGGCATCCATGGTGCTGCCCTGAATGGGAATCAGCACATGGTTGGACAGGCCCAATGCCGTGGCCAATAGCGGCGATTGCGCGCCTGGCAAATCCACAATCACATAGTCCGAATTGTCCCGATAGGCTTCAATGGTGCGTTGCAGGGAGTTGACTGAGATATAGGTTGCCACGCGCAAGGAGTTGCCGGGCTTTGCCCCTTCGAACCAGCGGGAAATCCAGCGCTGCGGGTCCGTATCAATCACCGATACACGGTAGCCACGGCGCATCAGCTCGGTTGCCAGCAACAGAACCGCTGTGGTTTTACCTGCACCGCCCTTGGTGTTGGCGAAAGTGATAATGGGCATTGCTCGACCTCAGTAACCACAAAAAGATGATGGCACGCCATCATGGAGCCACGCATCGCTCGACCAGGACCCAGTGTCATCGGGTTAGAACATTGTGCATCAACATGGTTAATCAGATGTTATACATCCTGCCATAAACTTGGCGTGATCGCGGCTATTGTGTCTTTCAGCAGAAGCGTGATGGAACGGTGCATTGACGCAATGGCTGGGCTGACAGATACTAAAGCATTCCTTTCTCCTGAAGCCGGAATGGGCTGAAGGTGAAAGGGATGCTGTCGATTTTAAATGCAATAGCGCCGTTTTGGGGTTTTATAAAGCCGACGGGGCTTTGAGCCAGCGTGTGCTGGTTTGCCATCAGGTCCGCATGTGTGTTACGGCGGGGTGTAAAAGTGTTGCCCATCTGGGGCGTGTAACGAGCAAGCGACGGGAATCACGCGTGAATTTCGCACTGAAGAAGCCTTTGCAACCTGCTGGCAGTGACGCAAGTCAACTGGCTCTGACAAACAATGGCAGCATCAATCCCGCCGATGGCTACATCCGGGTGATGCAAAAACGTGCCCATCTGACCAGAATGCTGTTCTGGCTGGTGGTGATTGCGCCCACATTTTTGGCCATCATCTTCTATTGCTTTCTGGTTTCTCCCCGTTACGTCTCTGAGGCGCGGTTTATTGTGCGCAGTGTTTCGGCTCCACAGATTACTGGGCTGGATGTGCTGTTTCGCAGTATCGGCATCGCCAAAACCGCAGATGATGCTTATATTATCGAGAAATATCTCACGTCACGCGATGCTCTCAATGATTTGATGAAAGAATCCGTGGATGTCAAAACGATTTTCAGCCGGAAAGAGGCCGACTATCTCTCGCGCTATCCTTATTTCTGGCGACGTGATACGCAGGAAGCGCTCTATG
>CAJYRE010000574.1 GCA_913776675.1 Rhizobiaceae bacterium | reverse complement strand
CGTCTGTTGTTGCTGGATGAACCAACCGAAGGGTTGGATCAGGCAACGGCGCGCCAGGTGCTGGCTGGTATCCGCAGCCGCTTGCCACAGGCCGCGATTCTCATGGCCTCGCATCAGGCTGTGGAATGGGAAATGGCCGACCGGGTGGTGTTTTTAAGCTCCTGCTAACCCCTTTAAGTCGTGTACTGTGGCGTTTGATAAAACGTATGGCGCTGTAAGGGGTGCGGCGCATTGGCGCAATGCGCCACCTCCTTCAGGCATTTTGATTTCGATCAACTCTCATTGTCCGCTCTCACGGTAAAACTGTCTCATGTGCATCCCAAATGCATTTTTTCGGGTCAGAAAGAGTCAAGACAATGGAACTCAGTATCGTTGAGCTATCGCGCTTGCAGTTTGCAATGACGGCGCTTTACCACTTCCTTTTCGTTCCCCTGACACTCGGTCTTTCGATTATCGTTGCTATCATGGAGACCGTCTATGTGATGACGGGTCGTCCCATCTGGCGGCAGATGACGAAATTCTGGGGTACATTGTTCGGGATCAATTTTGTTCTGGGTGTGGCAACGGGCCTTACCATGGAATTTCAGTTCGGTATGAACTGGAGCTATTACAGCCAGTATGTTGGCGACATCTTTGGTGCGCCGCTGGCGATTGAAGGGCTGATGGCCTTCTTTCTGGAAGCCACTTTTGTCGGCCTGTTCTTCTTTGGCTGGGAAAAGCTGTCAGCCCGGGCGCATCTGATTGTTACCTGGCTGGTGGCTATCGGGTCCAACATGTCGGCCCTGTGGATTCTGATTGCCAATGGCTGGATGCAAAATCCGGTGGGGGCAACCTTCAATCCACAAACCATGCGCATGGAAATGACCAGCTTCTATGATGTGGTCTTCAATGAAGTGGCGCAGGCCAAGTTTGTCCACACAGTCTCGGCCGGTTATGTCACCGCTGCGGTTTTTGTGCTGGGTGTTTCGGCCTGGTATCTTCTTAAAGGTCGCCATGTTGATCTGGCCAAGCGCTCGATTGCGATTGCCGCCAGCTTTGGTCTTGCAGCTTCGCTGTCGGTGGTGGTTCTGGGTGACGAATCCGGCTACGGCGTCAGCCATTCACAGAAGATGAAAATGGCCGCTCTGGAAGGCATGTGGGAAACCCAGCCAGCACCGGCAAGCTTCACCCTGTTCGGCTTCCCCGATCAGCAGGCGCGTGAAACGCACTATGCCGTTCACATTCCCTATGTCATGGGCCTGATTGGTACGCGGTCGCTGACCAATGAAATTCCGGGCATCGACAAGCTGGTGGCTCAGGCTGAAACCCGCATTCGCTCCGGTCTGATCGCTTATGATGCACTGATGAATGTGCGCGCCAACAAGGGCAAGATGAGCGATGCCGATAAGGCCGCCTTTGAAAACCACAGTGCCGATCTGGGTTTTGCCATGCTTTTGAAGCGTTATAACGATGATCCGCGTCAGGCAACGCCGGAGCAGATCGTCAAGGCTGCCAATGACACGGTGCCGACTGTGTGGCCACTGTTCTGGGCCTTCCGCCTGATGGTGCTGCTTGGCTTTGCTTTCATCGGTGTCATGGTGTGGTTCTTCTACATGGTCTCCTTCCGCAAGATGGAATTTCCGCGTTATGCCTTGAAGCTGGCGGTTCTTCTGATCCCTGCACCATGGATTGCTGCTGAACTGGGCTGGTTTGTTGCGGAATTCGGTCGTCAGCCATGGACAGTGGATGGTGTGTTGCCAACAGCCCTGTCAGCGTCCAGCCTGAGTGTAACAGAACTGCTCATCACGCTGGCCGGGTTTGTGGCCTTCTACACGGTGCTGTTTATCATCGAGATGGGTCTGATGCTGAAATACATCCGCAAGGGTCCGTATATCGACGTGCATGAAACTCAAAACTGGCAGAAGCAGCACAGCGCTCGTCTTGCTCCTGCCGCTCTTCCTGCTGCGGAGTAATGATCATGATCCTCAATCAACTTATCGACCTTGACATCTTGCGGGTCATCTGGTGGATCCTGCTGGGTGTGCTGCTGACAGGTTTTGCGCTCACCGATGGCTTTGACATGGGGGTTGCGGCCTTGCTGCCCTTCGTGGGCCGGAAAGACGCAGAACGCCGCGTGGCGATCAACACCATTGGCCCGGTTTGGGAAGGCAACCAGGTCTGGTTTATCTTAGGCGGTGGTGCCATCTTCGCAGCCTGGCCTCCGCTGTATGGCGTCAGCTTTTCAGGCTTTTATCTGGCCATGTTTGCTGTGCTGGCCTCGTTTATCCTGCGGCCCGTGGGCTTCAAATACCGCTCCAAGCGCGAGAGTGCCACATGGCGTAATCGCTGGGATTGGGCCTTGTTTATCGGCGGTGCCGTACCGGCTCTGATCTTTGGCGTGGCCATGGGCAATGTCTTGCAAGGTGTGCCCTTCCATTTCGATCAGGATCTGCGGGCTTTCTATGAAGGCAGCTTCTTTGGTCTGCTCAACCCCTTTGCGCTTCTGGCTGGCGTGGTTTCTCTGATGATGCTGATTACCCATGGTGCAGCATGGTTGAATCTGAAGGCCGATGGTGTGGTGCGTGATCGCGCCCGTGCTATTGGTTCGGTCACGGCGCTGCTGACGATTGTTGCCAATGTTCTGGCCGGTGTATGGCTGGCTGGTGGCATTCAGGGCTATCAGATCACCTTGCCAGCGGTTGCCAATGGTCCTTCCAACCCGTTGTACAAGGATGCGGTCCATGCCGGTTCGTGGATGGCGGCTTATGCAACCCGTCCATGGATTGCGGTTGCCCCGGTTCTCGGCATTCTGGGCGGTCTTCTGACCTTCCTTGGTCTGCGGTCTGGTCGTGAAGTCTCGACCCTGCTGTTCTCCAAACTGTCGATCATCGGTATCGTCTCTTCTGTTGGCCTGACGATGTTCCCCTTCATTCTGCCCTCGTCGCTGGATCCTCGTTCGTCGCTGACGGTTTGGGATGCCTCGTCGTCGCAGCAGACCCTGTTTGTCATGCTGGTGGCCGCGGTGATTTTCGTGCCGATCGTGCTGTCCTATACCGCCTGGGTTTACAAGGTGCTGTGGGGCAAGGTGACAGAAGCCGATGTTCAAGCCAACTCTGAATCAGTCTATTGATCGACTGGGAAAGGAAATATCATGTGGTACTTTGCCTGGCTTCTCGGCTTGCCCTTTGCGGCCATGTTCGGGGTTTTGAATGCGATGTGGCTTGAAATGCAAGAAGATACACGCACCATGAAACAGCCTGCATCCAAGTCTAAAAAGTAATGGGATTGCCGTTTCTTCAATAAAAAAACCCGGGAAGGCTTTGTCTTCCCGGGTTTTTGTCTCTGCAGTCTCAATCAGAATGGATAATGCTGATTGGGGTCTTCAATGGTGATCCAGCGAAGATCAGTAAACTCTGCCATGCCTGCCTTGCCGCCGAAACGACCATAGCCGGAGCCTTTCACACCCCCAAACGGCATCTGGCCTTCATCGCCCACTGTTGGGCCATTGATGTGGCAAATGCCGGATTCAAGTCTTGATGCCAGCGTCAGTGCCCGCTGAACGTCACGGCTGAAAATGGCCGATGACAGGCCATATTCCGTATCATTGGCAATCCGCAGTGCTTCTTCCTCGTCCTGGACGCGGATGACAGGCTTGACCGGGCCAAAGCTTTCTTCATCAAAGCTGCGCATGCCTTCCTTGACATGATCCAGCAAGGTTGCGGCCACCACGCTGCCGGTGATTTTGCCGCCAGCGGCAAGCTTGGCACCCTTGGCAACGGCATCATCAATAAAGGCTTGCATCTTTTCGGCGGCTTCCGGATTGACCAGCGAGCCCAGCACCACATGGCCGCGTGGATCACCGGCCGGAAGGCTGGCCACACGGGCGGAGAGCTTCTGAACAAATTCATCCGCCACCGCTTCATGCACGATCAAACGTTCGGTGGACATGCAAATCTGGCCATTGTTGGCATAGCAGCCAAATACTGCAGCGTTGACGGCGGCATCCACGTCGGCATCTTCCAGCACGATCAAGGGAGCCTTGCCGCCGAGTTCGAGCAGGGCTGGCTTGAGGTGGCGACCGCAAAGTTCGCCAATGATCCGGCCCACCTTTGTGGAGCCGGTAAAGTTGACGCGGCGCACTTCGTGAGCGGCAATCAGGGCTTCCACCACCTGGGCTGCATCTTCCGGCGCATTGGTGATGACGTTGATCACGCCATCAGGAAGACCGGCTTCCACCAGCACTTCGCCAATCAGCATATGTGTGGCCGGGCAGGCTTCCGAGGCTTTCAAAATGGCAGTGTTGCCATAGGCAATCGCCCAGGCGACAGCACGGGTACCAAGAATGATTGGCGCATTCCACGGTGCAATGCCAAGGCAAACGCCTGCGGCCTGACGCACAGCCATGGCCAGTGTGCCGGGCTTATCGGATGGAATGACTTCGCCCTGCATCTGGGTGGTCATGCTGGCGGCTTCGCGCAAGATGCCGGCGGCCAGCATGGCGTTAAAGCCAGCCCAAGGGGCTGTGCCGCCGGTTTCTTCCACCATCAGCTTGGCAAATTCGCCAGCCTTGGAGTCCATGATGTCGGCGGCCTTCAGCAGCAAGGCACGGCGTGTGGTTGGTCCTGTGCGGGACCAGGCGGGAAAGGCGGCCTGCGCGGCAGCAATGGCTGCCTTGGCATCCTCCACGCTTGATGCGGGCGCACGGGTGGCAATTTTGCCCGTAAACGGATCAATGCGATCAAAGGTTTTGCCTGACAGTGCCGCGACTTTTTTGCCGCCGATGATTTGTTTGATTTCCAACATGGTTTCCTCCCTGAATGATCAGTGTTGTTTAAATGGGATAGGTGTGTTGCCCGGATGACATGGTGATCCAGCGCAATTCGGTGAATTCATCCAGCGCGGCGTCGCCGCCAAAGCGGCCATAACCGGATGCTTTGACCCCGCCAAACGGCATGTCCGGCTGATCATCGACAGTGGCTGAATTGATATGCAAAATGCCGGTTTCCACCTGCCGTGCCACGTCGATGGCCCGTTGCAGATTGCGGCTGAACACCGCCCCTGACAGGCCATAGTCACAGTCATTGGCCACGGTAATGGCTTCTTGCTCGTCTGCAACGCGGATGATGGAGGCCACAGGGCCAAAACTTTCCTCACGGTAAAGCCGCATGGTGGGCAACACATGGTCAATCACGGTCGCATCCATCAGCGCTTCGTGAATATGGCCGCCCGCTGCCACTTTTGCGCCTTTGCTCACGGCATCGTCCACCAAGGCGGCAATGCGGCGACCGGAATCGCTTGAAATCAGCGCTCCCAGTGTCCCAGCCGGCAAGGCTTTGATCTTGTCGATCAACAGCCGCATAAAATCATCCGCAACAGCATCCAGAAGAATAATTCTCTCGGTGGACATGCAGATTTGGCCTTGATTGAAAAATGCACCAAAAACCGCAGCCCGTGCGGCTTCTTCCAGATCGGCATCGTCCAACACGATGAGCGGGGCCTTTCCGCCCAGTTCCAGCAGACAGCGCTTCAAATGGCGTGCGCCCATCTGGGCAATGATCCGTCCCACGCGGGTGGAGCCGGTGAAATTGACCCGGCGCACCACCGGATGAGCAATCAAGGCTTCAACAATCACGGCGGCATCGGCTGGAGCGTTGGACAGGATGTTTAACACACCAGCAGGAAGACCGGCCTCATGCAGAACCTCGCCCAGCAGGCGCTGGGTTGCCGGACAAAGCTCGGATGTTTTGAGAATGACGGTATTGCCGCAGGCCAGCG
>CAJYRE010000573.1 GCA_913776675.1 Rhizobiaceae bacterium | reverse complement strand
CTTGCCGATGTCATGCACATCGCCCTTCACGGTGGCCATCAGCACCTTGCCTGCGGCTTCGCGCTCACCAGAGCCGCCATTCTGGCGCTTTTCCTCTTCCATGTAAGGCAGAAGCACGGCCACGGCCTGTTTCATGACGCGGGCAGATTTCACCACCTGCGGCAGGAACATTTTGCCCGCACCAAACAGGTCGCCCACCACATTCATGCCCGCCATCAGCGGACCTTCAATGACGTGCAACGGGCGCTCGGCAGCCTGACGCGCTTCTTCCGTATCGGCATCGATAAATTCCGTGATGCCATTGACCAGCGCGTGTTCCAGCCGCTTTTCCACGGGCAGTTCACGCCATGACATATCCTGCACACGGGCCTTCGCCTCGCCCGTGCCGCGATAGCGCTCGGCCACTTCCAGCAAGCGCTCTGTGCCATCGGCGCGGCGGTTCAGCACCACGTCTTCGCAGGCTTCGCGCAATTCTGGATCAATGCTTTCATACACCGCCAACTGACCAGCGTTGACAATGCCCATATCCATGCCCGCCTGAATGGCGTGGTAGAGGAACACGGCATGCATCGCCTCGCGCACAGGCTCATTGCCGCGGAAGGAGAATGACAGGTTGGACACACCGCCGGAAATATGCACCAGCGGCATGTTCTGACGGATGGTGCGGGTGGCCTCAATGAAATCCACACCGTAATTGTTGTGTTCTTCAATGCCGGTGGCAACGGCAAACACATTTGGGTCGAAGATAATATCTTCCGGCGCAAAACCGGCTTCCTCGGTGAGGATCTTGTAAGCGCGGGAACAGATTTCTACCTTGCGCTCATAGGTGTCCGCCTGCCCCTGCTCATCAAAAGCCATGACGACAACAGCGGCTCCGTAATTGCGGATCAGCTTGGCCTGCGCGATGAAATTCTCCTCGCCTTCCTTCAGCGAGATGGAATTGACGATCGGCTTACCCTGCACGCATTTCAGGCCAGATTCGATGATCTGGAATTTGGATGAGTCAATCATCACCGGAACACGGGCAATATCCGGCTCGGCGGCAATCAGGTTGAGGAACTCAACCATGGCCTTTTCCGAATCGATCAGGCCTTCATCCATATTGATGTCAATGATCTGCGCGCCGTTTTCCACCTGATCACGGGCCACCACGAGGGCAGCATTATAATCGCCAGCGGTGATCAGCTTGCGGAACTTGGCAGACCCCGTAACGTTGGTGCGTTCGCCAACGTTGACGAAAGGAATGTCCTTGGTCAACTCAAACGGCTCAAGGCCCGACAGCGACATGAACGGGCGATGCTCAACCGGCTGACGCGGAGCCTTGCCCTTCACCGCCTCAGCAATCGCCTGAATATGCGCAGGTGTGGAGCCGCAGCAGCCGCCGACCACGTTGACAATGCCCTCATCGGCAAAACTGCCCACCAGCTTGGCCATAAATTCCGGGCTTTGGTCATACTGACCAAATTCATTCGGCAGACCAGCGTTGGGGTAAGCAGAAACGAACGTATCGGCAATGCCTGACAATTCCTGCAAATGCGGACGCATGGCATCGGCACCCAAGGCACAGTTCAGGCCGATGGTGAACGGCTTGGCATGGCGCACGGAATTCCAGAAAGCAGAAGGCGTCTGACCAGACAGCGTGCGGCCCGAAAGATCGGTGATCGTGCCGGAAATCATCACCGGCAAACGAATGCCCTTGGCAAGGAAGCGTTCTTCGCAGGCGAAAATCGCAGCCTTGGCGTTCAGCGTATCAAAAATCGTCTCGATGAGGATGATATCGGCACCGCCATCAATCAAACCATCAATCTGCTCACCATAAGCCAGACGCAGATCATCAAAGGACACGGCGCGATAGCCTGGATTGTTCACATCCGGCGAAATCGAGGCTGTGCGGTTGGTTGGGCCAATGGCACCGGCCACAAAGCGGCGCTTGCCATCTTCGCGTTCTGCGCGGGCAATGGCGCGACGCACCACCTGCGCACCATGCTTGTTGAGATCGTAAACCGCCCCTTCCATCTGATAATCGGCCTGAGCAATTCGCGTGGAGGAAAACGTGTTGGTTTCAATAATATCTGCCCCCGCCATGGCATAGCGGAAGTGAATATCTTCAATGGCATCCGGCTGGGTCAGGATCAGAAGGTCGTTATTGCCTTTCTGGTGGCAGGCGCAGCCGATGAAACGCTCGCCGCGAAAATCATCTTCATCGAGACCAAGACCTTGAATTTCGGTACCCATCGCACCGTCAAGGATCAGAATACGTTCACGCGCTGCCTGTTGCAGGGCTTTCAGGATCTCCGCACCATCACGGTTCGCGCCTTCGCGTCCAAACAATTGATCAAGCATCGCGGTGTCCTTCCGTTCCCAACATCACAATCAAGTCACATAAAGATATGTTTATGTCAATATACGCCCTGATAAAATCAGGTTATCCGTCACCGTGACAATATGTCATGAAGTCTTTATAGATGTTGGTGAATATTCGTTGCCGGAGGAAAAAATGTCGAGTACCGCTGAAGCCACACCTTTACCCGCCAACTGGAGCAAACGCCCCTATCACCGCAAATGGCTTCTGGATCAGGCCGATGGTTTGTTCGATTTTTTCCAGCGTACAACCATCAACCCCAAGGGCGGGTTCTATGATCTGGCGCGCGATGGCAGCCCGCTTTCGACCGACAATCCCGTTCGCGGCATTCATACCAGCGCCCGCATGGTGCATTGCTATGCCATTGGCGACATGCTTGGGCGGCCGGGGGCTGCCGATGTGGTCGATCATGGCATGCGCTATCTGTGGCGTAAGCACCGGGATGAGAAGAACGGCGGCTATTTCTGGCAATTGAATGATGATGGCGTCGCTGACGGCTCCAAACAGGGCTATGGCCATGCTTTTGTGCTGCTGGCAGCCTCCTCTGCCAAGGCCATTGGCCACCCGCTGGCCGATCGTCTGTTGGAAGACATTACTGAAGTTCTGGAAACCAAATTCTGGGAACAGCGCCACGGCGCGATTGCCGAGGAGTTTTCCGAAGACTGGGAACCCGTGGCTGGCTATCGCGGCCAGAATTCCAACATGCACCTGACGGAATCGCTGATGGCTGCTTTTGAAGCCACCGGCGAAAAGCACTATCTCGACAAGGCTGTGCGCATTGCCGATCTGATCATCAACCGCCGCGCCCGTGAAGAAGCGTTTCGCGTGCCAGAACACTTCAACGAAGACTGGGTGGTGGATCGCAATTACTATCACCCCAATGAAATGTTCCGCCCCGCAGGCACCACGCCCGGCCATTGGCTGGAGTGGACCCGCCTTGTTTTGCAGCTCTGGGCCTTGAGCGGTAAAAAATATGAGTGGATGTCGGAAGCGGCGCGCGGCCTGTTTTATCAATCCATGCTGCTGGGTTGGGACCGCAAGCTCGGCGGCTTCTACTACACGCTGGATTGGGACAATGTGCCCGCCAAGACCTTCAAACTCTGGTGGCCTTTATGCGAGGGGGCCGCAGCGGCGCATTTCCTCAATTACCATCAGGGCACGATCCTCAATGAGGATCAATATCGCAAGATCTGGAATTTCATTGCCAACAACAGCATCGACAAGACATTCGGCGGCTGGCACGAAGAATTGACAGAGGATTTGCAACCCGCCAACAGCCTGTTTCCCGGCAAGGGCGACATTTACCACGCCCTGCAAGCCTGCCTCATTCCGCTTTTCCCGGCAGAAGGCAGCCTGACCAAAATGATTGCCCAGACACCACTTGTGGTCTGATCAAACAAAAGACTGTCACTGTTTGTTACTGCGAACCTTTGTGCGCCATATATGGCGCACGGGGCTGTAAAACGGTGACAGTCTCTGCAAAAGCAGATTGAATCTCTTATTCTACGGATTTTTCAATTTCAAAACTGGCGGCGAACTTCGTGCCCTTTTGCAGATTGCCACGACAACTGACCAGAAAATCGGTCGGGCTTTTCTGCACGGTTGAGCAACTGCCCTGGGCCTCAAGGGTTTGAACGGCTGTTTTGCTGCCGCTACCATCATTCAGCACAACCTGATCAATTGTCAGGGTTTCCAGTTTGGTTTTGTCACGGGACGTGTCCTTTTGCGCCCGTCCGCTGAACGTCATGATGTGGGTTGGACCCACAAAAAAATACAGGCCGGAGCGTCCGTCCGCATGCAGACTTCGTCCGAGTTGTTCTGCACAGGCTTTGGAAAAATCCTGATCGCCAATGGAAAGCCCGAGACAGTGTCCCTTGACAGTTCCAAATTGCGGCGGCGACGCATCGGCAGCCATGGCGGGAAATTCGACAGAAATCAGCAGTGCTGAAAGCAACAAACGCACAATAAGCATGATTGAAAATCCCAAACAGTCAATCTCTATAGCTAGACAGACCGGATGGATCAAATCAAGCAGAGAGCGCCGCATTTGTACAAGAGCGGCGCTCTTATAAACAGATAACCATCAAAAAAGCCCCCTGAAATTTAAAGGGACTGGCAGCACGCCGTGTTTGCGACACGATGGCCAATCACATGCGGGGCCGGAATGGCAATTGCAGCTTGCTGCTTCATTGAATGGCGGCGCTTGGCCGCATCATCCAGCAGAACAGCAAAATCACTCAAGGCCACACCGTCTGCGCGAAGCATCTGACGAATCATAGGATCACGCAACACTTCAGTCATTGTCATGTCTTCAATATCATAGGTCATCGCTTAAACTCCCTTTTATGATGTGATCATGCATCAATCCTGTAACGGGCAAATGTCGTGCAGAAGGCCAAAAAGTGGCAAAACACGTAAGCTTTTAAGGCAATATCATTTCTGATCAGCAGAGGGTTGGTGTTGAAGCATCACCTGATCTGCCTTACGGTCACATCAGAATGCGCAAGCATTGTTGAAAAACCGCAACCAGAATCTATAAAATTAGACATATCTAAATAATTTAACCTCATGTCCAATTTTGCATAGAGATATTGTATCATTGCATCGTTTTTAAGGCCGCGCTGAACAATCTCACGTGGGATAAAGGTGGGATAAAAGAATGACCGCACATGCTTTTGCACGTCACATTGCCTTTGTCCTGCGCTGTTCGGCTGCGGCCAGTCTGGCCTATGCGCTTGCCTTGGCCGTCGCGTTGCCCCACCCTGTGTGGGCTTCCATGTCAGCCATCATTGTTTCTCAGGAAAAGCTGGATGAAACCAAAATGGCGGTTCTGGGTCGCTTTGGCGGAACGCTGATTGGAATCAGTGTGGCTGTGGCCATTTCTCTTTGTACCGAACCTCTCGGTG
>CAJYRE010000572.1 GCA_913776675.1 Rhizobiaceae bacterium | reverse complement strand
GGAAACACTGAAATGCTCTAACTCTTTGTTTTTACGCATTTCCGGACGGAAAACCGCTATGCACTTTTCCTGGAAATACTCTAGCGTTTCAGCGAGCGTGGATCGAGCGCATCGCGGATGCCATCGCCCATATAATTGACGCTGAGAACTGTCAGTGAAATTGCAAGTCCCGGCCATATGGCGCGCGCCGGGGTGATTTGCAGGAAGTTCACCCCATCAAACAACAGGCGGCCCCAGGTGGGAAAGTCAGACGGAAAGCCGAGACCCAGAAAACTAAGCGCCGATTCGGTAATAATCGCCGAGGCAATGCCCAGCGTGGCCGACACCATAACGGAGCTGAGAACATTGGGCAGAATGTGCTTCAGCAGAATGCGGTATTCACGCATGCCGCTGGATTTGGCCGCCAGCACGAATTCCTGACTTTTGATGGTCAGCACATCGCCGCGTACAATGCGGGCCGTGTGCATCCAGCTTGTGATGCCGATCACCACAACGATCAGCAGGAAAATGCCGGTATTGGGGCCAAAGGCCGAGCGCAATGTATCCCGAAACAGCATGGTGATGACCAGCAGCAACGGCAGGATCGGCAGGGCCAGAAACAGATCGGTGATGCGCATCAGAATGCCGTCGATACGCTTGAAATAGCCGGCCAGCATACCAATGACGGTGCCGACAAACAGCGCGATCAACATGGCGGTGATGCCCACCGCCAGCGAAATCTGTCCGCCAGCCAGCACCTGCGCAAACAGATCGTGCCCCAGATTATCGGTGCCAAACGGATGCACCCATGATGGACCCTGATTCTTGTCACGGATGTTCAGCTTGTTGGGATCAACCGTATGAATCAGTGGTCCAACATAGACAGCCAGAACAATCACAATGAAAACAATCAGGCCGATCAGCCCGCCGGTGTGCCGACGAAACTGCCCCCAGAGCTGGGCTGCAAAAGATTGCGAGCGGGCAGGCGGTGGCGGCTCAAGAATGTTGGTTGCATCAGTCATACCGGATCCTCGGATCGAGAATGCCGTACAGCACGTCGGCAATAAGGTTGAATAGCACGATCAATACGGCAAAGATAAAGGTGAGTGTCTGCACCAGCGGCAGGTCACCACTTTGAATGGCTGTGATCAGCAATTGGCCAAGGCCGTTCACACGGAAAATCTGCTCGGTGATGATCGCGCCGGAAAAGATGGTCGGAACGCCCAGCGCAATCACCGTGATGACGGGAATCATGCTGTTTCGCAGCACATGCACCAGCAGCACGGTTTTTTCCTTCACGCCCTTGGCGCGGGCGGTGCGGACATAATCCTGATGCAGATTATCGAGCATGGAGGCACGCACAAAGCGGCTGATCTGCGATGTATTATACAGTGTCAGCACCATGACCGGCAGGAACATCTGCTTGACTTGCAGCACAAAGCTGTTCCAGTCCGTCACCCGCAGATTGGTATCATAAACGGACGGGAACCAGTGCAGGGTAGAGCTGAAAACCACAATCAGCAACACGCCGGTGAAGAAGGTGGGCACCGAATACCCCACCATCGACACAAAAGTGCCGATCTGGTCAAAGATGGAATATTGCTTGTAGGCCGAAATCACGCCCAGCGGAATGGCGAGCATCACACCAAACAGATAGGACAGGCCCACCACCCAAAGGGTTTGCGGCATACGCTGGATGATCAGGTCCACCACCGGGCTGCGGGTGGTCCAGGACAGGACGCGCAAGCGATTGCCATCACCAATGGTCCAGCCGGTCATCTGCTGTAGAATGTTCAGCGGTTCATTGACGAAAAACTGGTTCAGCCACTTGAAGAACTGGATATACATCGGCTGATCAAGGCCAAGGGCAGCCTTCATCTGTTCGCGCACTTCCGGCGGAATGGTCAATGGAAGTTCGCCAAGCGGGTTGTTGGGGGCCGCTGCCAGAAGGGCGAAGATGATAAAGCTGATAATCAGCAAAGTCGGGATTGCAAACAACAATCGCCGCAGAGTGTAGGTAAACATTTTTTCCCTGTCCCCGATGCGTCAGGCAGAAAGCGGATCGGTCCGAAGCGTATAAAGCGGCTTTGACGATGCGGCCGATACCGGACTGCCAGTGACGATGCAAGAAAAGACTGGCCCTGTACACAAACAGGGCCAGTCCGAAGACTTTACTTCTTGCGAGACCAGTCAGCGACGTTCCACAATTCGCTGTCCCAGCCGGTCATCTTGATGCCTTCGAGGTTGTTGTTGAAGGCCGAAGGCTGACCACGATAGACGAGCGGAATCTGCGCGCCCTCTTCGGTCAACAGGTCGTTCATCTGCTTGACGATGGCGACGCGGTCTTCCAGCTTTGCCGTGGACGACAGCTTGACGGAGAGCTTGTCATAGTCCGCATTGCAATAACGCGGCATGTTTTCGCCCTGCCAGCCATTCTGAGGAGTCGGGATCTTGTTGCAACGCCAGCCCGCCAGATAGGCTTCCGGGTCGGTACCGTCGAAGTTGTTGGTGTACATCTGCACATCAGCATAGAACTTCTGGTAGGTGTCCGGGCTGGATGGATCGCCGCCGAAGAACACCGATGCGGCCACATTGCGCAGCTCAACATTCACGCCGATCTGCTGCCACATATCCTTGACCAGCGCCTGTGTGCCCTGACGAACCGAGTTGGTAGACGTCTGATACAGGAAGTTCAGCTTCACGCCATTCTTGGCGCGAATACCGTCAGCACCTTTCTTCCAGCCTGCGTCATCCAGCAGCTTGTTGGCTCCGGCCAGATCCTGCTTCAGGCACCAGCTATCATTCTTGGTGGAGACATAGGCGTCCGGGCCGGGAATGATGTTGCAGGTGGGCTTGCCAGCCAGACCATAGCCAGCTTCAACGATGACGTCGCGGTCGATGGCCATGGAGAGAGCCTTGCGCACAGCCGGATCAGACAGAGCCGGATGCGGACCCGCGTCCTTGGTGGAGCGCTTGTCACCCAGGGATGGGTCAACGGCATAGTGGTTGAGGTCGATACGCTCAACCTGGCTGCCAAAAGCGGTGATGATCTTGCCCTTGCCTGCGGCTTCCATGGTGGAGAGCACTTCCGGCTCAACTTGCATGTTCCAGGCGTAGTCATATTCGCCGGTTTCCAAAACGGCGCGGGCTGCCGAGAGCGCGTCACCGCCGCCCTTGAGCGTCAGTGTCGCAAAGGCAGGCTTGGAGGCGTCACGGTAGTTTTCGTTGGCAACGAAGGTGATGGTGTCGTTTGGCTTGAATTCCTTGACCTTGAACGGGCCTGTGCCAATGGGACCAAAGTTTGCTGCGGTGCATTCCGGAGCCTTCGGACCAAGGCAATCCTTGAACTGGGCTTCTTGAATGACGGGAGACTGATAGCCAACAAAGGCGCTGTAAGGATAAGGCTTTGGCGCTGCGAAGGTGACCTTGACGCTATCTGTGCCAACAGCTTCAACGTTTTTCACGCCTTCAAACTTGGCGGCCTGCGCGCAACCACCACCCGGTGCCGTGCAATATTTCCAGGTGAAGATCACGTCGTTCGGGGTTACGGGTGTGCCATCAGACCACTTGATGCCCTTGGCGAGCTTCCAGGTGATGGAGGTCAGATCAGCCGAAACGCCGCCGTTTTCAACGGTTGGGATCGATTCCACCAGCTTTGGAATGATGTTGCCCTTTTCATCAAAGCCGGCCAGAGGCTCCAGCACGATAGACGAGCTGTAGCCTTCCTTGGTGCCGCCAGAGAGATAGGGGTTGAGTGTGGAAACGGCCTGCCAGAACAGCATTTTCAAATTGCCATCAGCACCGCGTTGCGCCATGGCGGGCGCGCTCATCAGCACCAGTGAGGCGACGGAAGCCGCAAGAATACGCTGAATATGATGATGCATGGTTATATCCCCTTCCTTGCATGTCACGGCATGTTTTTCGGTCGCTCAATGCTGACCGTGCCGCAGTTTTATTTTTTTGTAGCCAGCAATCATGATCATCGTTACCGATGGTTCTTGTTTTGCTTTGTCGAATGCGCAATGAAGGTTTGATCCTTCAAAATTCAGCGACCTGCCCAAAATTTACGCTAACAAAGCACAGGCTCATTTTTTGTTCAAGTGGAAAATGCCTTGGTATAAAAGCGCATGCAGGGAGACCGATTAAGGGTATGAGGCGAGCGCCTTTGCCGGGGTGCCGCAGCCTTTCAATGGTGGCTGCGGCCTTTGTGTCATCGGGTGTTTAGCTTACTTCGCTCTGCTCCAGTCTGCAACATTCCACAACTGTGAATCCCAAGGGTTGAGCTTTGCATCTTTCAGTGTGTTGGAGATGGCGGACGGTTCGCCACGGTTGACCAGCGGAATCACCAGGCCATCATTGACGATCATGTCGTTGAGGGTGCGAATGATGGCGGCGCGGTTTTCAAGCCCTGCAGTTGTGCGCAGCTTGCCCACCAGAGCGTCGTAATCCGGGCTGCAATAGCGCGGGCTGTTCTGGCCTTGCCAGTTGTTTTGTGGGGTTGGAATCTTGTCGCACTTGAAATCGGTCATGAATTTTTCAGGATCGGTGCTTTCAAAGCCGCTGGCGAACATTTCCACATCCGCATAAAATTTTTGATAGGTGTCGGGGCTGGCGACATCTCCACCGAAAAAGACCGAGGCGCTGATGTTGCGCAGTTCCGTTTCAACGCCAATCTGCGACCACATGTCCTTGATCAGGGTTTGGGTGGTCTGGCGCACTGAATTGGTGGAGGTCTGGAAGAGGAACGACAGGCGCACGCCATTTTTGGCGCGAATGCCATCAGCCCCTTTCACCCAGCCAGCCTTGTCCAGCATGGCATTGGCGGCGGCCACATCCGGTTTGTTGCACCATTCCTTGGCGGTGGAGGCGTAAATTTCCGGTGCGGGGATGATGTTGCAGGTGGGGGTTCCGGCCTTGCCATAGCCGGCCTCCACGATGGCATCGCGGTCGATGGCCAGCGCAAGGGCACGCCGCACCTGCGGATCGGACAAGGCGGGATGAGGGCCTGCTTCCTTGGTGGAGCGCTTGTCGCCCAGCGTTGCATTGACGGCGTAAGGATTGAGAAGAATGCGCTCCACCGTGGAGCTGAAAGCCGAACTCATGGTGCCCTTGCCTTTGCTGGTCATGGCTTCCACCACTTCCGGCTCAATCACCGTGTTCCAGGCAAAATCATATTCCCCGGTTTCCAGGACGGCGCGGGCCGCCGAAAGAGCATCGCCGCCGCCTTTCAGGGTTACAGAGGCGAAGGCTGGTTTGGCTGGATCCCGATAATGCGGATTGGCCGTGAAGGTGATGACGTCAGTGGCCTTGAAGTCTTTAACCACAAACGGGCCAGTGCCGATCGGGCCAAAATTGGCGCTGGTGCATTGGGCCGCCAGTGCGCCCATGCAATCCTTGAACTGGGCTTTTTGCAAAACAGGTGCCAAGGCACCGACAAAGGCGGTGTATGGATAGGGGCGCGGGCTGTCGAAGGTGATTTTCACAGTCTGCGCATCCGGGGCAGTGATGGTGGAAATGCCATCAAATTTGGCGCGCTCGGCGCAGCCGCCGCCCGGTGCCATGCAATATTGCCAGGTGAAAATCACATCATCTGCGGTCACGGGTGTGCCATCGGACCAGGTGATGCCCGGCTTCAGTTTCCACGTAATCGAGGTCATATCCTTGGACACGCCGCCATTCTCAATGGTGGGAATGGCGGAGACAAGGCGGGGAATTAGATTGCCGTTTTCATCAAAGCCCGCCAGCGGCTCGATGACCATGGATGCAGCATAAACTTCCTTGCTGCCGCCTGAAAGATAAGGGTTCAGGCTTGATACGGCTTGCCAGAACAGGATTTTGACATCACCATCCGTTCCGCGGCCTGCCAGAGCGGGGCTCGCGCACAGAAGAAGTGTCATTGCGGAGCCTGTCAAAAGGGCTTTCAAGGGGAGTATGCTTTTCATTCTGTCCTCATCATGGTTTTGTGATGCAGGTTTCGCATGTAGTTTGCTGGAGTCAATGTCGCAAAAGATGCAAGCCTGTCATGCTGCAAGGTATGATCGTTGTGGGGTAAGCTATGCGCTGCTTAAAAAATGAACCCATACTCAAAGGGGCTATTTTTTGTTCAATTGATTGATTTCACGCTTGCCAAAGCCGGATTTTGGTGAGCAGTATGCCACTGAAAATCCATAGGAACAGCATTAGCAGAGGTTATTCATGCCTATTTTGAACCGCGCCAGTGAATTGCAGGAAGAAGTGACCGGCTGGCGTCGGCATTTGCACCAGAATCCGGAACTGCTGTTTGATGTTCACCAGACGGCCGCTTTTGTGGCAGAAAAGCTCAAGGAATTTGGCTGCGATACGGTTGAAACGGGTATTGGCCGCACGGGTGTTGTCGGTATCATCAAGGGCAGCCGGGGCGAAGGCAAAACCATTGGTCTGCGTGCGGATATGGATGCGCTGCCGATCAATGAAATCACGGGTGCTGAATGGGCATCCAAGGTTCCCGGCAAGATGCATGCCTGCGGCCACGATGGCCATACGGCCATGCTGCTGGGTGCGGCCAAATATCTGGCCGAAACCCGCAATTTTACCGGTTCTGTTGCCGTGATTTTCCAGCCTGCGGAAGAGGGCGGCGGTGGCGGTCTTGCCATGGTTCAGGACGGCATGATGGAAAAATTCGGCATTGCTGAAGTCTATGGCATGCACAATTCACCCGGCGTGCCGCTTGGAAATTTCTCCACCCGCAAGGGTTCCACCATGGCGGCCTCCGATACGTTCGAGATTGTTGTCAAGGGCAAGGGCAGCCACGCGGCAGCCCCGCATCACTCTGTTGATCCGGTGGTGGTGTCGGCCCATATCATTCTGGCTTTGCAATCGATTGTGTCGCGCGGCACTGACCCGTTGGAATCTCTGGTGATTTCGGTCACCACCACCCATGGCGGTGATGCGTATAATGTCATTCCCATGGATGTGACGCTGACCGGAACCGTGCGCACACTGCTGCCGGAAATGCGTGATTTTGCCGAGAAGCGTTTGAGCGAAGTGGCAACAGCCACGGCAAGCGCCCATGGTGCCGTTGCGGACGTCACCTATCATCGCGGTTATCCGGTGACATTCAACCACGACAATCAGACGGATTTTGCGATTTCTGTGGCCAGCAAGGTGTCGGGTGAACAGCGGGTTGAGACCAATGCTGCGCCGAAAATGGGCGCAGAGGATTTTTCCTACATGCTGGAAAGCCGTCCGGGTGCCTTCATCTTTCTGGGCGTTGGTGATACGGCAGGGCTGCATCACCCGGCCTATGATTTTAATGATGAGGTCATTCCCTATGGCATCAGCTATTGGGTGACTTTGGCGGAAACAGGCCTGGCGGCCTGATGGGCTTGAGACCATAAAAGATGCTTCGGCATGGCCGGAGCATCGGCATTTGAGGGGAATAACAGCCGATGGCTGAAGACAAAACGCAGGGTACCGGGCAGGGGGCTGCGCCCGTTCTTTCGGTTCGCAATCTGACAACATCGTTCCGGGTTGGCGATGGTTGGAAGACCGTTGTCCGTGATATGAGTTTTGATGTCGCACCGCGTGAAACGGTGGCGATTGTGGGCGAGTCCGGCTCTGGCAAGAGTGTTACCTCGCTCTCCATCATGCAATTGTTGCAGAAGAATTTCAGCCGGATTGAAGGCAGCATCAAGCTGAATGGCCGCGAATTGCTGACGCTGGAGCCTGAGCAGATGCGTCAGGTGCGCGGCAAAGACGTGTCGATGATTTTTCAGGAGCCGATGACCAGTCTCAATCCGATCTTTCCGATTGGAAAGCAGATTGCCGAGGCTATCCTGTGCCATCAGGATATTTCCAAGGCTGAGGCGAAAGCCGAAGTGATCCGCCTGCTGGAAAAAGTCCGTATTCCCAATGCCAAGGGCCGGTTTGACGAATTCCCCCATCAGTTTTCTGGTGGTATGCGTCAGCGTGTGATGATTGCCATGGCGCTTGCCGCCAAGCCCAAACTGCTGATTGCCGATGAGCCAACCACAGCGCTGGATGTGACCATTCAGGGCCAGATTCTCGACCTCATCAAGCTTTTGCAGGAAGAAGAGGGCATGTCGGTTCTGTTCATCACCCATGATATGGGTGTTGTGGCCGAAATTGCCGATCGCACGCTGGTGATGTTCCGTGGCGAAATGGTCGAAAGCGGCACCACAGACGATATTTTCAATCGCGGCAAGCATCCGTATACGCGCGCGCTGTTGTCGGCGGTGCCCAAGCTCGGCTCGATGAAGGGCCATGATTGCCCGATGCGTTTTCCGGTCATCGACATCAAGACCGGCGATACCATCACGCAAGAGCAGGAAGTGACTGACACGGTGGGCGCAAATCGTCCCATTCTGGAGGTGAAAAACCTGACAACCCGGTTTGATATTCGCTCTGGTCTGTTGGGGCGCAAATCCGGGGCCGTGCATGCGGTGGAAAATGTCAGCTTTGATCTGCGCCCCGGTGAAACCCTGTCTCTGGTGGGCGAATCGGGCTGCGGCAAATCCACCACGGGCCGTTCTATCACCCGCCTTGTGCAGCCGACCAGTGGCAGCATTGCGCTGGATGGCTATAATGTTATGAACCTCGACAGCAGCACGTTGCGCCAGATGCGCCGCAGCATTCAGATGGTTTTTCAGGATCCGTTTGCCAGCCTTGATCCACGCATGTCGGTGGGGGCAGCCGTGATGGAGCCTTATCTGGAGCACAAGCTGGGCAGCAAGCAGCAGGCCCGCGAGAAGGCCGCCGATCTTTTGGAGCGGGTCGGTTTGAGCGCCGATATGATGCGCCGCTATCCCCATGAATTTTCGGGTGGCCAGCGCCAGCGCGTTGCCATTGCCCGCACGCTGATGCTCGATCCCAAAGTCATTGTGGCCGACGAAGCCGTTTCGGCGCTTGATGTGTCGATCAAGGCGCAGGTGTGCAATCTGCTTTTGGATTTGCAGCAGAGTTTTAACCTCGCATACCTGTTTATCTCCCACGACATGGCGGTGGTGGAGCGGGTCAGCCACCGGGTTGCCGTGATGTATCTGGGCGAGATTGTCGAGATTGGTCCGCGTC
>CAJYRE010000571.1 GCA_913776675.1 Rhizobiaceae bacterium | reverse complement strand
ATGCTCACATGGGTGCGGCGCGGGCGGCTGGATGCCGATAACTGGACACCAGCCGATATTCCGCTGGATGAAGAGCAGGAGCGCTATCAGCTTGAAATTGTGGATGCTTTGGACGGCACAACACGGCGCAACCTCAGCCTGACAGAGCCGCTTTATCGCTACAGCCTGGCTGCGCAAACCACGGATTTTGGCGCAACGCCCACCCGTTTTGCGGTGCGATTGCGCCAGATGGGCCGCTATGCCGCGGGTCTTGCGGCGATGGCGACGTTTACATTCTAAAATTTGTCAAAAAAGGAGTTGGATATGACAGACAGCAAGCCATGGTATATGTCAAAAACCGTGTGGGGGGCTCTGGTGGCCATTCTGGCCTCCATTCTGCACCTTGGCGGGGTTGAACTTGGGGTTGCCGAGCAGGGCCAATTGCTGGACGCGGTGATGGGCATTGTCGGCTCCATGGGCGGGCTTTTGGCAGTTTATGGCCGGATTATGGCAAGCCAAGTGCTTGTTTCCAAAGATAAAGCTGAAAGCTCGTAACATTTCGCTACAGATCAAAACAGGAGATGACCAAGCATTCATTTGCCATTCAGCCGCTGTTGGGTAAAAATTGATCATCGAATCCGAATGCGGCAGAGTAACAGTTCATGGCATCAAAATCGATCATAGGCAGTCTTGCAGCCGGGCTCAGTGCCTGGACGCTGCCCATTTCGGCCGGGACGGTGCCCGATACGCCGCCCAATGCGCCAGTGGTGGTCGTTCAGGCCGACAATGAGCATACGGATAACAATGATACCAGACCCAGCGGGCGGGTGGATTGCCGCAATGCGGCCTCCCGTGTGGTGGATCAGTCGGGCGGACAGCTTTTGTCTGTCCGGCTCTCTGGGAATCAGTGCGTGATCACTATCCTTGTGCCGGGAAGTGGTGATAATGCACGCCCACGCAAGATGACGATTCAGGTCTCAAGATGATCGTTCTGGTCAAGGCGTGGTAAAACGGAGAAATCACGAATGCGCATTCTGGTCGTCGAGGACGATGTCAATCTCAACAGGCAGCTTGTCGAGGCGCTTCAGGAAGCAGGCTATGTGGTCGATCAGGCCATGGATGGCGAAGAAGGCCATTATCTGGGCGATACCGAACCCTATGATGCGGTGATCCTCGATATTGGTCTGCCGCAGATGGACGGCATTACCGTGCTGGAAAAATGGCGCTCGAATGGGCGCGTCATGCCGGTGCTGATCCTCACCGCCCGCGATCGCTGGAGCGACAAGGTTTCGGGCATCGATGCCGGTGCCGATGATTATGTGACCAAGCCTTTCCATGTGGAGGAAGTGCTGGCGCGCATTCGCGCCCTGATCCGTCGGGCGGCTGGGCATGCTTCATCTGAAATTGCCTGCGGCCCGGTGCGGCTCGATACCAAAAGCTCGAAAGTCACCGTTTCCGGCAAGACTTTGAAACTGACCTCGCACGAGTTCCGGCTTTTGTCCTATCTCATGCATCACATGGGCGAGGTGGTATCGCGCACCGAGCTGGTGGAGCACATGTATGATCAGGACTTTGATCGTGATTCCAACACGATTGAAGTGTTTGTCGGACGTCTTCGCAAGAAAATCGGGCTGGATATGATCGAAACTGTCCGCGGGCTTGGCTATCGTATCAAGGCACCTGACAGCGTCGGGGGCTAGAGTTTGTCAGGGAAAATTGTGTCGCGGTTTTGCCTCTCAAAATGCATGAAATAAAAAACGAAGCAGGCGAATCGTTTGCCTGCCAAAGAAAGTCTGCTTCGGTGCTGAAGGTCAAATCGCTCACCTTACGTGTTCTGCTGTTTGCCACCCTTTGGTATGTGATTGCGCTTGTCACCATGGCTTTGGTGATTTCAGCGCTGTATCGCGCCGGTGCCGAGCGCTCCTTCAACGACCTGTTGCGGGCGCAATTGTATAATGTGGTCAATTCCGTCTCGGTGGGCGATGGTGAAAGCCTGAGCGGTAGCCCGGCGCTGGGTGATTTGCGCTTTTCGCAGCCCGGTACCGGCTGGTACTGGCTGGTGGAGCCGCTGGGCAGCTTCAATGCCGCCCCCTTGGCCTCCACATCGCTGGGCATGACCAATCTGCCGGTGCCGAGCTTTGAAGAAAGCCCGTTCGACCAGAATTATGAGCGCTTTTATGGCATGACAGACAGCTTTGGAAACCGGCTGCGCATTGCCGAAACCGAGGTTATTCTGGATGAATCGGGCCGCGCTGCCCGCTTTCGCGTGTCCGGCAATCTGAAAGTGGTCGAAGACGAGATCACCGCTTTTTCACGGCGGTTGTATGCTGTTCTGGCGGCTTTTGGGTTTGGCGGGCTGCTGGTCAATGCCGTAACCATCGTGTTTGGCCTCAAACCGCTGGATCGGGCGCGCCGCGCGCTGGAGCGGATTCGCGGTGGTGAGGCAGAAAAAATCGAGGGTGAGTTTCCGCGTGAAATCGAGCCGCTGGCCAATGAAATCAATGCGTTGATTGAGAGCAATCACCGCATTGTCGAGCGCGCCCGTATGCAGGTGGGCAATCTGGCCCATTCGCTCAAAACCCCGATTGCCGTGCTGCTCAACGAGGCGCGGGCCGTTGATGCGCCTCATGATGAGGTGATCAAGGCGCAGGCCAGCGCCATGCAAAGTCAGGTGAGTTCTTATCTTAACCGCGCCCGTATTGCGGCCCAGCGCGATTCGATTTTGTCGCGCACCGAAGTTGAGCCGGTGCTGGAGCGGCTGGTGCGGGTGATGCGCAAGCTGAACCCGGACAAACAATTTGACCTCAACATGGAAGCGCCCGGGCTGACGCTGGCCATGGAAAGTCAGGATTTCGAAGAAACCCTTGGCAATCTTTTGGAAAATGCCGCCCGTTATGCCGAAACGCTTGTGAGCGTGACCGCACGCATGGCTCCGGCTGGTGAAGTGGGGCTGGACCCGGGCCGCAAGACATGGCTGGAAATTATTGTGGAAGACGATGGGCCGGGTCTGGCCCCCGACCAGATCAGCGAAGCCATCAAGCGCGGCCGCAGGCTGGATGAGAGCAAGCCCGGAACCGGGCTGGGCTTGTCAATCGTCAAGGAAATCACCTCTGAATATCAAGGAAAGCTCAATTTATCGCGCGGCGTCAAGGGCGGGTTGCTGGTCCGTCTTGTGTTGCCTGGCATCTCACGGGATATTGTCTAATATTGGTACATGCAAAATCGCACCTTGCAAATTTGCGCGTGGTCAGGCTTATCTTTTGGGCAAATGCCATGCGACGACACAATATTTAGAATGTGAGAGGCTCAGTCGGTAAGCCATGATAATTTCCAGACCCGCTCTCGTTACTCTGGTTGTCAGTGTTTTTGCCCTTGCATCATGCCAAACCACGCCGTCCGGCAAAGGATTGGCCGTTTCCTCCGTGCCCGCTTCGGTCTATATCAATGCGCTGGATGGCGGTGTTGTGTCGGAGTCTGGTGCAAAGCTTTCCAATGCCCAGAAACAGCGGGCCCTTGAAGCCGAATACCGCGCTTTGGAAAATGCGCCGTCCGGGCAAAAAATCACCTGGAATGACGATGATGCCAGCGGTGAGGTGGTGGCGGCTGCACCCTATCAGGTGGGTACACAGAATTGCCGCCAGTACAAGCACAGCGTGACCATGGAGGGGAAAACCTATCAGGCCAATGGTGCCGCCTGCCGCAACGATAACGGCACTTGGACGCCGTTGGAGTAAGCGATGGTTTTGCTCCGTTTGATCTCGCCACGGGGTGAAATCACATTTACTTTTCTGTGATGAAAAGCGGCATGGAGGTTGATAAGACTACAGCATGGCAGATCGTCATGCGGATTGTTTCTGGATAATATTATTGGATCCCTATGCTGTTCTGGATTGTCATTGCCATTTTAACGTTTGCTGTGGCCGCCAGTGTGCTGATGCCGCTTTTAAAAGCTGGACGCCGCGCCGAAGTGCAGGCCCGTGATGGAGCCATAGCGGTTTATCGGGACCAATTGCAGGAGCTGGAACGTGATAAGGCCAGTGCCCTGATCTCGGCGGAAGAGGCAGATTATGCCCGTGCGGAAATTGCCCGCCGTCTGCTGGCCGTCGAGGGAGGTGCCGCGACCTCCGGCGTGGGGGCGTCTTCGCGCCATGGTTTGGCGCAGGCTTTTGTTCTGGTGTTGATCCCGGTCCTTGGGCTTGGGCTTTATCTGGCACTCGGCAGTCCGGGTCTGCCTTCCCAGCCGTTGGCGGCGCGTCTGGCGCAGCCCGGTGATGACATCAATCTGTTGATTGCCAAAGCCGAGCGGCATTTGATGGAAAAGCCCGATGATGGCGCGGGTTGGGATGTGCTGGCTCCCATCTATGTGCGGCAAAACAGGATTGCGGATGCGCAATTGGCCTATCAGAATGCCATTCGTCTGAAGGGTGAAAGTGTTGAGCGGCTGAACGGGCTTGGCGAGGTGATAATTGCGCAAAATGACGGGATCATCACCGATGATGCCCGCGATCTGTTCCGTCGCTCCGTTGCTCTCAATGCCGATAATCCGCGCGCTGAATATTATCTGGCCTTGGCGTTGGAGCAGGCCGGGAAAAAACCGGACGCGCTGGCCGCATTCAAGGCCATTGCCGAAAAATCGCCGCCCAATGCGCCATGGCAGCCGCTTGTGGCCCGCCATATTGCCCAAAATGGTGGGGTCACGGACAATCAGGGGAACAAGCCAGCCCCTTTGGGCAATCCCGATGCGGCGACGGTGGCCGCTGCACAAGCCATGCCGGATGCGGACCGCCAAGCCATGATTACCGGCATGGTGGCCAGTCTGGATGCGAAACTGAAGGCCGATCCGCAGAATTTCGAAGGCTGGATGCGGCTGGTGCGCTCCTATGTCATGCTGAAAGATCAGGCTAAGGCCATGGAGGCGCTGAAAACGGCGTTGAAATCTTTCCCGCCAACCAGTGAAGAGGGCAGGCAGTTGGTTGCAGAGGCCAAAAGCCTTGGTCTTGCCGTTGAGGAGGCTGTGCAATGACCCGGAAACAAAAACGCCTTGCCGTGATTGCCGGTGGTGTTGGCTTTATCACCGCGGCTGTGCTGCTGATCCTGTTCGCCTTTGGCCAATCGGTGGCGTATTTTTATATGCCGGGCGATCTGGCCAAAACCCCGGTGGGGCCGGGCACGCGTATTCGTCTCGGCGGTCTGGTGGCCGAAGGCTCCATCAAACGTGGCAATGGCACCACCGTGACGTTTGCCGTGACCGACGGAAAATCCTCTGTGCCGGTAACCTATACCGGCATTTTGCCAGATTTGTTCCGCGAGGGGCAGGGTGTTGTCACGGAAGGTGCTTTCCCGCAAGCTGGGGGCCTGTTTGTTGCCGATACGGTTCTGGCCAAGCATGATGAAAAATACATGCCCAAAGAAGTAGCGGACCGGCTGAAAAAAGATGGCGTCTGGAAGGAAGAGGAGCCAGCCAAATGATCATTGAGATCGGCCATTATGCTCTGGTTCTGGCGCTGGCCACGGCTCTGATTGTGTCCATTCTGCCGGTGGTGGGCGCAAGGCGCGGTGATACCGGCCTGATGCAGTCGGCGGTGAATGGCACGCTGGCACTGTTTGGCCTTGTGGCGCTGGCGTTTGGCACGTTGGCCCATGCCTATCTGGTGTCGGATTTCTCGCTGCTCAACGTTTATCAGAATTCCCATTCGCTGATGCCGACGGTGTATCGTTTTGCGGCGGTCTGGGGCAATCACGAAGGCTCGATGATGCTGTGGTTGCTGATCCTGACGCTGTTCAGCGCCATGGTTGCCTTGTTTGGCGCTAATCTGCCTGATCGATTGCGGGCCAATGTGCTGGCGGTGCAGGCGTGGATCACCACGGCCTTTTTGCTGTTCATCCTGCTGACCTCCAATCCGTTTGTGCGGCTCAACCCGGCCCCGGCAGAGGGACAAGACCTCAATCCCGTGCTGCAAGACCCCGGCCTCGCCATTCACCCGCCGCTGCTTTACCTTGGCTATGTCGGCTTTTCGGTGTGTTTTTCCTTTGCCATTGCCGCTTTGATGGATGGGCGCATTGATGCCGCCTGGGCGCGTTGGGTCCGGCCATGGACGCTGGCGGCCTGGACCTTTCTCACCGCTGGCATCGCCATGGGCTCTTACTGGGCCTATTATGAGCTTGGCTGGGGTGGCTGGTGGTTCTGGGATCCGGTGGAAAATGCCTCGTTCATGCCCTGGCTGGCCGGAACGGCGTTGCTGCATTCGGCGCTGGTGATGGAAAAGCGCGATGCGCTGAAAATCTGGACCGTGCTGCTGGCCATTCTGACCTTTTCCCTGTCGCTTCTGGGCACATTTCTGGTGCGGTCCGGGGTGCTCACCTCGGTGCATGCCTTTGCCACGGATCCGACACGCGGCATTTTCATTCTCTGTATCCTGATCTTTTTCATTGGTGGCGCGCTGTTTTTGTTCATGCTGCGTGCCCCGCTTTTGAAAACGGGCGGGCTGTTTCAGCCGATCTCACGCGAAGGCGCATTGGTGCTGAACAATCTCATTCTCACAGTGTCCACCGCAACAGTTTTGATTGGCACGCTTTATCCGCTGCTGTTGGAAACTCTTACAGGCGACAAGATTTCGGTGGGGCCGCCATTCTTCAATCTCACCTTCGGCCTGTTGATGATTCCGCTGATTGTGTCTGTGCCATTCGGGCCGATGATGGCCTGGAAGCGCGGTGATATTCTGGGCGCGATGCAACGGCTCTATCTGGTGGCAGGCATCGCTTTTCTGGCAGGGCTTGCGCTCTATTATGCGCGCAATGGCGGGCCGGTGATGGCGGTTCTGGGGCTGGCCGCAGGCTTCTTTGTCATGTTCGGGGCGGTGGCGGATGTGTGGTATCGCGCAGCCTTTGGCAAGCAGACATTCAGCGTTGCCTTGCGTCGTCTTATTGGCCTGCCACGCTCAGCCTTTGGCACGGCGCTGGCGCATTTCGGCTTTGGGGTTACGGTGCTGGGCATTGTGGCCGTCACCACCTTCCAGACAGAGGCTGTGGTGGAGATGAAACCGGGCATGACCACCGAGGCGGGCGGATTTACGCTGGTCTATGATGGTTTGCGCGCTGGCAAGGGACCGAATTACACCGAGGATCGTGGCCATTTCACCCTTCGCCGGGCGGGTGTGGCCGTTGGCGATGTCTGGTCATCGAAACGGCTGTACACAGCGCGGCGCATGCCCACCACCGAGGCAGGTATTCGCACCTTTGGCCTGAGCCAGCTTTATGTGTCGTTGGGCGATGCCATGGCCGATGGCGGCATGGTGGTGCGCATCTGGTGGAAACCCTTGATTCTGTGCATCTGGGGCGGGGCACTGGTGATGATGGTTGGGGGCTTTATTTCGTTTAGCGACCGGC
>CAJYRE010000570.1 GCA_913776675.1 Rhizobiaceae bacterium | reverse complement strand
TTCGGCCTCGTCCCAGTCAAAGCCAACTTTTGCTGCCTGTTCCTGAAGTTTGACAGCCTCAGTGAGGGCTGGAAACGTGCGTTGCACCGAACCCAGATAGCCGTCCTTGAACACTTCGGCCAGACCGCGCGCAGCGCGGCGTTCGGCACGTTCACGCTTTTCCTGTTGCTTGATGGCATCCCATTGCTGCTTGACCGCTTCTGGGGTGTCGGCATCCGAGCGTGCAAAGACATGCGGATGGCGGCGGATCATTTTGCGGGTGATGGCCTCAACCACATCCCCAAACGAAAACAGACCAGCTTCTTCCGCAATACGGGCGTGAAAAGCCACTTGCAGCAACAGATCACCGAGTTCTTCGCACAGATCATCGGGGTCATTGCGCTCGATGGCATCGGCCACCTCATAGGCTTCTTCCAGCGTGTAGGGTTTAATGGTTTCAAATGTTTGCACAATATCCCACGGACAACCTGTTTCCGGCTGGCGAAGGGCCGCCATGATCTCAAGCAGGCGTGCAATATCCTTTGAGGGTTCCATCAGGCCATCCTTTGCGCACAGATCAGTTCAGGGGAATATTGTTATCGTCTTTGCTTGCCTGATATTGGGCGGAGAGATCACCATACAGACTGCGGATTTTCTGGGATTGCGCCAGCAGGCTGCTGCGAATGGAATCATCTTCCACTTCAATCAGGTCATGGATGGCAAAACTGTTCCAGAATGCATTCTGCTTGCGATAACCGCCCGGCTCCAGCCCGAACACTTCTTTGAGGATTTTCAAGTCGTGCGGAATGGCAAAGGCATCACGGCTGTCTTCGTGGCTGAAGAAATAATAGAAGTTATCAAAACCCGCCCATGTGATGGCCGACATGCACATCGTGCAGGGTTCGTGGGTGGAGAGAAAGATCAGATCCTTGGTGTTAGGACGCTCATTGCGTTCGTAAAACCGCTTCAAGGTATGGATTTCGCCATGCCACATCGGATTTTCAAGCTCATTGTTGGTTTCGGCCACCACGAGCGACAAATCGGATTTGCGCAAAACAGCAGCGCCAAACAGCTTGTTGCCTGCGGCAACGCCTTGCTGTGTCAGCGGAATAATATCATGTTCGATGACATCCAGCAGCCGTGTTGTCAGGTTCTGGTCGCTCATGCTTGGCTCCCTCTGAGAATCTCTTTCTACAATTTAGCCCGAAAGCCGTGGCATAAGCAAAGGCCGCAGACATGTTTTAAAGAAAATTGCGGCTGAAGGGTTGCTTTTGCTCCGATCGGCAAACAGCCTAGCAAAGAAATATCGGTGTGGATGCGAAGGCGGATTCCTGTTTCTTCAACAAACTGCTATTTCTGCGGATAATGCGACCAAACAAGGAATGGTTCATTGAGTGTTGATTCCGAAAAGCTGTCCGTTTTTCCAGCCTTTTTTCGCGTCGAAGGCGCGAAGGTGGCTGTGTTTGGCAATGGTGATGAAGCATTTGCCAAGGCGCGGCTGATCAGCAATACATCGGCGCGGATTATTGCCTTTGCCACTGAGCCAGAACCGGCCTATGCAGCATTTTTAAAGCGCAAATCCATTGAGGTGGATCAGTCCAATTTTTCACCCCTTCTTTTGAATGGGATGACCATGGTGTTTGCCGCCACGGGGGACGGTGCGACGGACCGGATGATTGTCAATGCCGCCCGTATGGCCAAAATTCCAGCCAACGCTGTCGATCAGCCGGATTATTGCGATTTTTATACGCCTGCGCTCGTCAATCGTGCCCCGATTGCCGTGGCCATTGGCACGGAAGGCGTTGGCCCCGTGTTGGCGCAGATGATCCGTGCCGGAATTGATCGGCAATTGCCGCGCTCGCTGGGAAGGCTCGGCCGTCTTGCCAACAGTTATCGCCATGCTGTGGATAAACTGGTGCCGCGTGGTGTGGCGCGGCGTTTGTTCTGGCGCTCTTTCTTTCAGGGAGACGTGGCCGATGCTGTTGAGAATGGTGATCTGAGTGCCGCCCGCCGTCAGGCAACGCGCTTGCTCAAAGGTGCAGCCAGTGCCGACCGTCAGGGCAGGGTGTTTTTGGTTGGGGCTGGGCCGGGATCTGAAGATTTGCTCACCCTTCGCGCCCATCGCCTGATGATGGAAGCCGACGTGATTGTGTTTGATGCGCTGGTGCCGCAGGCCGTGGTGGATATGGGGCGGCGCGATGCCGAGCGCATCTCGGTGGGCAAGCGCAAGGGATGCCATTCCAAATCGCAAAGCGAGATTAATGCGCTGTTGGTTGAGCTTGGGCAGGCGGGCAAGCGTGTCGTGCGGCTCAAATCTGGTGATCCGCTGGTGTTTGGCCGCGCAGGCGAAGAAATGGCTGCCTTGCGCGATGCGGGTGTTGCCTATGAGATTGTGCCGGGCATTACCTCGGCGCTGGCAGCGGCGGCTGATTTTGAACTGCCTTTGACCCTGCGTGGTGTCTCATCCTCGCTGGTCTTTACCACGGGCCATGATCTGAACGGTGATATTTTGCCCGATTGGGCACGGCTGGCGCTATCGGGTGCAACGGTTGCGGTTTATATGGGTCGCAGCGTGGCGGCATCGGTTGCAGAGCGCCTGATGGCAGGCGGCCTTGCTGAAGATACCACCGTGGCCGTGGTGGAAAACGCGGGCCGGGGCGATAAACGCCTGTTGCATGGCACCTTGCGCGAATTGCCCGGCCTAGAGCGCCGCGACGAATTGACGGGGCCTGTGATGGTGATTATTGGCGATGCCGTTGCCGGAGCCAATTTTGCTCATTCTGAACCATTGGGTGGGGCTGTTGATGTTCCGCATACTGTGGTTGCCGCAGAAAACATAATGAAGGTGTAAACATGGCAGAGAAAGTCTTGACCGCAAACCGCTTGGGCGATGGCATTGCCGTGTGGCTTGATGCCGCTGGTCAATGGAACGAAAAGTTGCAGGAAGCCTTTGTGGCGCGCCATGCCGAAGCCGAAGTGGCCTTGCAGGAAACCGGCAAGCGGGCGCTGGCGGATAACCTCGTTGTGGATGTCAATCTTGTTGATGTTGAAGAGCGCGATGGCAAGCTGTGGCCTCTCCGTTTGCGTGAGCGTATTCGCGCCGAAGGCCCAACCATGCCTTACGCCGACGGCCACGGTTTTGCCGATCCTGACTTTATAGCTGCCTGAGGAATATTATGTACCGTTATGATGAATTCGACCACGCTTTTGTGTCCGCGCGGGTGGACCAGTTTAGCGATCAGGTGGCGCGCCGTCTCAAGGGTGAAATATCGGAAGATGCTTTCAAGCCTTTGCGGTTGATGAATGGCGTTTATTTGCAATTGCATGCCTACATGCTCCGCGTTGCCATTCCTTATGGTACGCTGAATTCCAAGCAGATGCGTATGTTGGCCCATGTTGCCCGCAAGTATGACCGGGGTTATGGCCATTTCACCACGCGGCAGAACATTCAATACAATTGGCCGAAACTGTCGGATACACCGGCTATTCTCAGAGATCTGGCCAGCGTTGAAATGCATGCCATCCAGACATCAGGCAATTGTATTCGGAATGTCACGGCCGATCATTTTGCCGGTGCGGCACAGGATGAAGTGGCCGATCCGCGCCCTTACGCTGAAATTCTGCGGCAGTGGTCTTCTGTGCATCCAGAGTTTTCGTTCTTGCCACGCAAGTTCAAGATTGCCGTGACCGGAGCAGAGCGTGACCGCGCCGCCATTCAGGTGCATGACATTGGCCTGCATCTGAAAAAAGATGAAAATGGCAATCTCGGTTTTGCCGTGTATGTGGGGGGTGGTCAGGGCCGCACTCCGCTGATTGCCAAGAAAATCAAGGATTTTCTGCCCGAAGAAGACATGCTGTCTTACATCACCGCCATTGTGCGGGTGTATAACCTGCATGGTCGCCGCGATAATAAATACAAGGCG
>CAJYRE010000569.1 GCA_913776675.1 Rhizobiaceae bacterium | reverse complement strand
CGGTTTTGGCAGGCAAAAGCCTGCTGGTGCTGGATACCGCCACGGGCGAACTGGCAGAGGGTATTTATGAAAAGCTTGGCTGGACCAAAGCGGGCATTGTGCCGGATTATGCCCTGTTTCCTGATGGCCGCTTTTGTGACACGTCGATTTTCTATAAGCATGTGGGGTGAGTGTTTGGAGAGACAAGCCATGACCGAAAAGCCCAAAATCACCATTCTTTATTGCACCCAATGCAATTGGCTGCTGCGGGCGGCGTGGATGGCGCAGGAATTGTTGCACACCTTTGGCGATGATCTGGGCGAGGTTGGGCTTATTCCCGGCACCGGCGGCAATTTTGAAATCCGCGTTAACGGCGCATTGATCTGGGAGCGCAAGCAGGATGGTGGATTTCCCGGCCCCAAGGAATTGAAACAACGGGTGCGTGATGTGATCGATCCGGGCCGGAATCTGGGTCATGTTGATCGGAAATCGGAATCCAAAGAGGGCGAAGCCTGAGCCTCGCCCGTCCTCTGACTGCACTGTCTGTTCAGCGGAATGGCGACTGGCAAATCCGATAACGTCCGCCGGGACCGATATAGCGATTGCTATCCGGATCATAGGAGCGGTGATGTTCCAGACACCAGCGAACATGGGCGTTCCACATATTGCGTGGCGGTGGTGGTCTGCCATAACCAGGCGGTGGACCGGGCCGATAATAGCCGGGCGGCGGCGGTGGTCGACCATAACCCGGCGGTGGCTCAGGGGGATAATAACCCGGCGGCGGCGGTGGCGGCCTGCCATAAGCCGGTGGCGGACCGGGCGGATAATAATCAGACGGTGGTGGCGGCGGTGGCGGTGATGGACGGCCGAAATCAGGCCGATCATAGCAGCCATAATTATCGCAGACGTAACGCACATCCTGAACGAAAGATGTGCCCTCATGAGAGGGAGCAGCCACCATCGGCATGGTCGCCGCGGCAAAATCGGGCATGATGCCTGCGATCGTCAGCGTCAGCCCCACCGCAGCATTGCGAAAAAACGGCATTCAGAGCCTCCTCGAAAAATCCGTATGTGCGGATCATGCTTATGCGTGGCGATCATCGATTCGCAAGGCGTTGTGCAAACACCCTTCATCTGCTGAGGCCCGTTGCAGGAAGAGATCGATCTTCATGCATTCCTGCTGAAACCGAAATGCACAGCCCCTATGACAGCGCCGTGCGTTTTATCATACGCACAAAGGACAATGGCGCAGCAAAATAAGCGAAAAAGCGAATCGTCCATGCCCGCCAAAATGACGATGACACCACACGATTCGCCCGAAAACTGAAATTCAACATTCGGAACGGGCTATCAGCTTTATTTTTTTGGGCGCGGGCATGATTGCCGTTTTTTCTTTGTTGCAATGAATTCAAATATTTCACCTTCAAATTCAAGACTATGGGCGAATCTTGATTTTGCGTTTCCCAGCGCAGCTTTTCGGGCCTGTAAAAAAACTGACGAGATGACATGAAAAGTTCAAAAACCGTGTTGACTTGCGCCGCTGAGCCGACTAAATCCCTCGTCAACGCCCAGATGGCGGAATTGGTAGACGCGCCAGCTTCAGGTGCTGGTACTCGCAAGGGTGTGGAGGTTCGAGTCCTCTTCTGGGCACCAATTCCTTAATCAAGTCAATGACTTGATTTAAGAATGCCAAAATTGACTACCACAAAAAAGCCCGGCCCAGCCGGGCTTTTTTGTTGCCCAAAATTCGCCTGGCAATCACCTCAACCGTCTCCCCTGAATTCACCCTGCTCAAACCGCAAGTCAGATCAGAAGGAGTTGCTGTTGCGGAAAAAAACATGCTAAAATGAGAACAAATCAGAAACCAATTCGTGTCATGTGTGACAGCACAGATCAGACTCGAAGGATACAATGCAACAGCCGTTTTCGTTCTATGAGTTTTTTGCAGGCGGCGGCATGGCACGAGCAGGCCTTGGGTCGGCGTGGCATTGCGCTTTTGCCAATGATGTCGATGGCAAAAAAGGCCTGACCTATCAGGAGAATTGGGGCACGGGCGGCGAACTGACGGTGGGTGATATACGGGCCTTGAGCGTTGATCAACTTCCGGGGATCGTTGATTTGGCCTGGGGATCCTTTCCCTGTCAGGATTTGTCACTGGCGGGCGTGGGCGCGGGCCTGAGCGGCGAACGTTCGGGCACATTCTATCCCTTCTGGGATTTGATGAAGGGTTTAAAGACCAATGGGCGCGGCCCCAGAATGATCGCCGTGGAAAATGTCTGCGGTGCCCTGACTTCGCACAAGGGCGCAGATTTTGCGGCCATCTGCGAAACCTTTTCCAATGCAGGCTATCGATATGGTGCGCTGGTGGTGGATGCCGCACTGTTTTTGCCGCAATCGCGGCCACGGCTGTTTGTCATTGGCGTGCGCAAGGATCTTCCGATTGATCCATCGCTCATCGCGCCGGAGCCGATGGCTCCTTTTCACACCCGCAGTCTACGCAATGCCCATCAGCGACTCGGCCCCAAAGTGGCGGCTGATTGGCTGTGGTGGAATCTGCCACCGCCAGCGCTGCGCACCACAAGTTTTGCTGATATTCTCGAAGCCAATCCAAATGATGTGGCATGGCATACGCCAGAGCAGACTGCGCGCTTGCTGGCCAGCATGTCTGCGGTCAATCTCGCCAAGGTCGAGGCCGCCAAGCGGGCCGAGCGGCGCATGGTGGGGGGCGTCTATAAGCGCACCCGGCCAGAAGCGGGCGGGCGGATGGTGCGCGCCGAAGTGCGATTTGATGACATGGCCGGCTGCCTGCGCACACCCAATGGCGGCTCATCGCGGCAGACAATTCTGGTGGTTGACAACAATCAGGTTCGCTCGCGGTTGATTTCCGCCCGCGAAACCGCCCGTCTGATGGGGCTGGATGAAACATATCGCCTGCCGCGCCGCTATAATGAAGCCTATCACCTCACGGGCGATGGCGTGGCCGTGCCGGTTGTGCGGTTTCTTGCTCACTATTTGTTTGAGCCGATTGTGTGCTTTGCATCCAAAGGGAAGCGCACTCCATCCTCACCACAGCGCGAGGTTTCTCGCCTTGGCGGTTGATTTTCAGTTTCGCAAACGTGCTGTTGCCTCGCTGATCAACGATATTGGCGTCTATGTTCTGGCCGATCTGGACAACGTGCCGCTTTACGTCGGCCAATCCAAGGATGGCATTCGCGCCCGCGTAGCCCGACACCTGACCTCAGCCCGTTCCGATATTATTGCCAACCGGCAGATTGATGTGTGGGAAATTGCCTATGTCTGGGCCTATCCGGTGGCAGACAAGGCCGAGATCAACGCGCTGGAAGCCAGCCTGTTTCATCATTTTGATCCCAGCTCGCAATTGGTCAATGGTGCCTTGCCGCCACGGAGCCAACCGCTTGTGGCTCTGCCAGAGCCAGCACAGATAGTGCAGGTGTTGAGCGATGAGGAAATTACCGAGCGCCAGCAGCCGGAGCAGCGCTTGCCCCGCCAAGCCAATCATTATGCGCAGATTGTCAGCCATTTCCTGTCGGTGAAAAACTCAACCCAGATTGCCCGTGCCATGAACGCCCATTTTGAGCGTCTCAATCGCTATCATGCGCTCCTGCTGGGCAAGGCCGAAACCATGCCGGGCGACAATGAGACATAGTTCAGCAAGCAGACATCCCGCTCAATAACCGACATCGTCGCGCGGATTGATGCCCGGCAACCATGGACCGGTTTTAGGCTGCTCCGAACCGGAGTAGGAAAAGCTGAGGCCTTCGCCATCTGTGCTTGTGGTGCAGTTATAAACCGTTCTCGGCATG
>CAJYRE010000568.1 GCA_913776675.1 Rhizobiaceae bacterium | reverse complement strand
TGCGCAGCTCTGCCACTTCCTTCGGGCGCTTGCCCGAAAGGCTGGCGAGGCGGGCATCGGAAAAGCCCATGGCCTTGATCTTGCGCAGGTTTTCAGCATCCGTTGGCAGGCCATGCTCACGAATACGGGCTTCCACATCGGTAATCGCCTTCAACTGGGCGATGAACCATGGATCGATCTTGCAGCCTTCATGCACTTCTTCTTCCGACATGCCAAGGCGAAGCGCTTGGGCGACCATGCGCAGACGATCCGGGGTTGGTGTGCCAATGGCAGCGCGGATGGCGTTCTTGTCATCGCCCTGACCGAGGCCGGGGATTTCAATTTCGTCCAGACCCGTCAGGTTGGTTTCCAGACCGCGAAGCGCCTTCTGCAAGCTTTCCGCAAAGGTCCGGCCAATGGCCATGACTTCGCCCACCGACTTCATCGCCGTGGTCAGGGTTGGCTCGGCACCGGGGAATTTTTCAAAGGCAAAGCGCGGGATCTTGGTGACAACATAGTCAATCGATGGCTCAAACGACGCAGGCGTTGCACCGCCGGTGATGTCATTGTCCAACTCGTCCAGCGTATAACCAACCGCCAGCTTGGCGGCGACCTTGGCAATCGGGAAGCCCGTGGCCTTGGAGGCCAGTGCAGACGAGCGCGACACGCGCGGGTTCATTTCAATGACGACCAGACGGCCATCCTTGGGATTGACCGCGAACTGCACGTTGGAGCCGCCGGTTTCAACACCAATTTCCCGCAGCACCGCAATCGAGGCATTGCGCATGATCTGGTAGTCTTTGTCGGTCAGGGTAAGCGCCGGTGCAACGGTGATCGAGTCACCGGTGTGAACACCCATCGGGTCGATGTTTTCAATCGAGCAGATGATGATGCAATTGTCCGCCTTGTCGCGGACCACTTCCATTTCATATTCCTTCCAGCCGAGAACCGATTCTTCAATCAGCACTTCGGTGGTGGGGGAGGCGTCGAGACCGCCATTGATGATCTCGAAAAATTCCGAGCGATTGTAAGCAATACCGCCGCCGGTGCCGCCCATGGTAAAGGAGGGGCGGATAATCGCAGGCAGGCCGACAACATCCAGCGCCTGGGCTGCAATGGCCATGGCATGGGCCATGTAGCGCTGCTTGCGGTCGGTTTCGCCGAGGTTCCAGTTGTTTTCCAGCTCGTCCAGAGCCTTGTCCAGTGCATCACCAGACAGCGAAGCCTTCAGCTTTTCGCGCTCAAGCTCATGGGTCTTGCGGTCGGCATCCTTGATCTCGGTGGCGTTGGCCAACAGCGACTTCGGCGTTTCAAGGCCAATGCGGGCCATGGCTTCGCGGAACAGGGCGCGGTCTTCGGCCATGTCGATGGCAGCAGGCTTTGCGCCAATCATTTCCACATTGTAGCGATCGAGACCGCCCATGCGCTTCAAGGAGAGAGCGGTGTTCAGCGCCGTCTGGCCGCCCATGGTGGGCAAAAGCGCATCGGGGCGTTCCTTGGCAATGATCTTTGCCACCACTTCCGGGGTGATCGGCTCCACATAGGTGGCGTCAGCCAGACCCGGATCGGTCATGATGGTAGCAGGGTTGGAGTTGACCAGAATAACCCGGTAACCCTCTTCCTTCAGCGCCTTGACGGCCTGTGTGCCGGAATAGTCAAATTCGCATGCCTGTCCGATGACAATCGGACCTGCGCCGATGATCAGGATGGATTTTATATCTTGGCGCTTTGGCATGGTCTCTATCCGTTCTCTTCATGCTGCACAAAAAGCGGCCAAGGTGATGGGCTCACCGGCCGGGCGCAGATCAATGGTCATTTCAGGCTAGAAGCGGCTTATAGGGAATTCTGACGCAAAGCGGAACCCCCGATGTGATGTTTTCAGACGGATAAATGAACTGTTTTTAAGGCAGGTGTAATTCCCTGCAATTCTGTGGGTATTGTGTGCGGGCAACAAGCCTTTGTCACGAAACTGTTGCTGGAGCTGGCGTTAAGTTCTGACAGTTCCCATTGGAGGTCTGTTGATGTCAAACATGCAATTGTTGCCCGCTCTTGTTCGCTTTTCCGAGACAGAGGGAACGGGGCCATCCCGCCACCTTGGTGTCCGCTTTAATCAGGAAGGCAAATTTCTGCCGGAGCCGGGCAATACAATTGTGTGTCATTTGACCGATGGCTCTGCCACCCAGCAAGCGATTCGCCAGATGCGCAGCCGCTACCTGACCATGCCGGAGGCTGATCGCCTGGCCTTTACTGCCGAATCCAGCCTGCATATGACCCTGTTTCAGGGCATTATCGAATATCGCCGCGCATTGCCCTATTGGCCCGCTGATCTTCCGCTGGAAACCCCCATTGATGATATGACGGAAATCATGGCGCAGCGGCTGGAGCATTTTCGCGCAGGCCCCGAATTTCGCGTTACCATTGACCATATGACATTGCTGGGATTGCGGCTGAAACCCGTGAATGAGAATGATCGGCTGGCCCTTGCCGAGTGGCGCAATCGGCTGGCTGATCTTATGGGGTACCGTCACCCCGATCACGATGTTTATGAGTTTCACATCACCTTTGCTTATCTCGTGCGCCCTTTGAGTGAGCCCGCACTGTTTGAATGGCAAGCCATGCTCACCAAAATGCGCGATGATTTTTGCACGCAGTTTGACTATATCGCGCTCAATCCTCCGGCTTTTTGCGCCTTTGAGGATATGCATCATTTTGAAGAGCTTGTTGTGCTGGATTGATGGTCCAATGCCGGATTGATCATGGTTTATCCCTTGGAGGATTGAGGCTCTTATATTATCTACAGCCATGAGTTGGACTTTGGAGCCTGTGCCATGATCACCGTGCATTATCTGGAAAATTCCCGCGCGCATCGCATTCTCTGGCTGCTTGAGGAATTGGGGCTTGAGTATGACATCAAGCTCTACAAGCGCAGTGCCGACATGCGCGCGCCCGCCGCATTGAAGGCGGTGCATCCCTTGGGCAAATCGCCGGTGATTGAGGACAAGGGCCGGGTGATTGCCGAAAGCGGTGCGATTATCGAATATCTGATTGGCGTCTACGATAAGGACCGCACACTGCGTCCGCCGGGCGGCACCGATGAGCGCCTACGCTATATTTACTGGCTGCATTATGCCGAAGGCTCGGCCATGCCGCTGTTGCTGCTCAAGCTGATTTTCCTGCGCCTGCCCGGTCAGATGCCGATTTTTCTGCGCTCGGTGGGCAAATTGATTTCTGATAGCGTGCAGCGCAAGCTGGTGGACCCGCACTTGG
>CAJYRE010000567.1 GCA_913776675.1 Rhizobiaceae bacterium | reverse complement strand
TGATCATCACCAGATGGGGCACGAAATGCCGGCCTGTCTGGCGCTGGTCAATCCCAACCGGGGCGATGATCTGTCAGGGCAGGGGCATTTGTGTGCCGCTGGTGTGGTGTTCATGGTGCTGGTGGCTACGTTGCGGCAATTGCGCGAGGCAGGCCACGCCAATGCCCGATCACTGGATTTGCTGGCGTGGCTGGATCTGGTGGCGCTGGCAACGGTGTGTGACGTGGTGCCGCTCAAGGGGTTGAACCGCGCCTATGTGGTGAAGGGGCTGATCGCGGCCCGCCATCAGCAGAATGCCGGGCTGGCGTCCTTGCTGAAGGTGGCGGGCATTGGCGGGCCTGTAACACCCTATCACTTTGGCTTTCTGGTTGGGCCCCGCATCAATGCCGGCGGTCGTATTGGCGATGCCGCCTTGGGCAGTCGGTTGCTGACGCTGGATGACACCGCTGAAGCCGAAGAAATTGCCGCGCAACTGGATGACCTGAACCGTCAGCGTCAGGCCATGGAAGCGCAGATGCTGGCTGAGGCAGAAGCCGAAGCGCTGGCAGAATATGGTGATGGTGAGCGTGCCTCGGTGATTATCACGGCGCATGAGGGCTGGCATCCAGGCATTGTTGGTCTGCTGGCTGCGCGCTTGAAAGAACGTTTTCAGCGTCCGGCCTTTGCCATAGCGTTCGATGCTTCCGGCAAAGGCTCCGGTTCGGGACGCTCGATTGCCGGTTTTGATCTGGGCAAGATGGTGCGTGCAGCGGTGGATAATGGTCTTCTGGTTAAAGGCGGCGGCCATGCCATGGCGGCGGGTCTGACGGTTGAGCGCGCACATCTTGGAAAACTGCGGGCCTTTTTCGAAGAGCAATCCCATAAAACTGTTCTGGAACTGGCCGCTAACCGCGCCTTGAAGATTGATGGGGCGGTCAGTGCCTCTGGTGCCAATCTGGAGCTGATTGATCTTCTGGAAACTGCCGGACCTTATGGTTCTGGCCACTCACAGCCAATCTTTGCCATCCCTGCACACCGCATCCGTGATGCACGGCTGATTGGCACCAACCATGTGAAAGTCACGCTGGAAGCCGCCGATGGCAGCCGTCTGGATGGCATAGCCTTTCGCGCCAAGGAAACGCCTGTTGGCGATCTTCTGTTAAACAGACGCGGTGACTCGGTGCATGTGGCAGGCACCTTGAGCGCCGAAGTCTGGCAAGGATCGCGCCGAATCCAGATTCGCATCATTGATGCTGCACCAGCGTTTTAGATGTGGACTTACGGCTTAAAAAGCGGAGAGCGAATCCATAACCTTTGACGGGATTTCGCTCTATGACGAATACGAAGAAGAATTCACTTGGCCGCCACGCCAAATTGACTGGTTACTTCAAAGCAGAAGCCGTATTGCTGTTTTCGCCGGTCTGGTTTGTCCCTGCGCTGACTGATCTGGGCATTTGGCTGCATTTGATTTGGGCACCTCGGAAACGGCAAAAGATTTGTTCCCGTGAACAGTGTTAACTGAAAGTCCTTATTGCTCACATACGGGCGCAAGACTGCCGTATCGGAAGATCTTCGATAGATGTTATCTGGGTAGGTTTGCGACCAAGTCAGAAATTAGGTTCCGGTGGAGCTGAACGAAGCCTCGGCAGTTCGATTTGTGGTTCGGGCGACACCAACCATTCTTCCTTCAAAGGATTGTACACACCAGGAAGTTCGAAGTGTTCATGGATCTCGGTGAAGTCGCCATCGGTGGTCATGATGGGCGTGCCGTATGGGATCGCAATCGCGGCTATCATCAGGTCGTGACTGACTCGCTGATGTTTCTGCTTAGGATCTGGGTACCAGAACCGTTTCAGTGCGGTTGTTGCCATTATTGCCGTGAAGATGTCCTCGGTATTGCGTCCCAGAGCCAGATAGACAAAATCGGACTGTTCTATGTCTTCGATTACTTTTCTGACCCGAGCAACTGTAGCGGCATCTCTGGACATGAACAGTCCGCGCTTTATCTCGATGAGGATCGAGAAACATACGCATAAGCGGGCGAGACTGGAAACGTCTTCTAGCCATTGTCTTAGGCCACGGACTCATTAGCTGAGGCGATCCATATCCTCGTTGCGACAAGTTTGAGTGCGGCGAGGTAATTATCAGTGCGTCGATCGTATCGTGTAGCGAGGCCCCGCATCTGTTTGATACGATTGAAGAACCGTTCCACCAGATTACGTTGACGCTAAACCCAGTGGCTGAAGCTGAATGTCTGCTTTCGATTGGCCTTTTCAGGGATATTCGCCCAGCATTTGCGTTGCTTGGCAAAGTTGCGAATTGCATCGGTATCGTATGCTTTGTCCGCAAGGATCGTCGCGCCGGGCTGCAGATCGCCCAAGAGCTTTTCAGCCATCGGTGCATCGGCGGCTGCCCAGCAGTGAGTTCCAGCCGAACCGGTCTGCCGTCTGCATCGACAAGAGCATGAATTTTTGTCGTTAGGCCACCGCGCGAACGTCCCATGCAAGGATCTGCATATCCCCCTTTTTAGCGTTGGCACCATGTTGGTGAACGTGAACACAGGAGCTGTCGATCATCACGATGTCTCCATCGTAACGCTTTGAAACCTCGTCGAGAAGACGATCCCAAACACCCGCCTTACGCCAGCGGGAGAACCGATTGTAAAGCGTCGTGCGAGGGCCATAGCGCTCCGGCACATCTCGCCAAGACGAACCAGTCCTGAAACGCCACAGGATGCCGTTGATCACACGGCGGTCGTCGACACGTTTAATTCCACGGCTGTTGTTCGGCAAAAGAGGTGCAATGATAGCCCATTCTTCGTCGCTCAGTTCGTGACGGCGCATGGCAATCTCATTTCAAGGAGAGTGAATCACAAAACGTCAAGAAGATGAACCACGTTTATGGGGACGCTGCCTAACCAATTTCTTCTTCGGCTTTTTCCGGGAAAGTCCAATATGCCTGTTGATACTGCGAGCTTTCACCTATCCGGGTAAATGTAACAAGGTCGGGGTGTTTCAACCGTAATTTGTCAACAAGGCGTTGTACTGCCTGTTCGCTTTTGTCTTCGAGTATCAGGCTCACTGCACTTCCAACGGACGTCAGAACGTATATTGGAATGGACAGGACACCGCTGTTCATAACGATATCTTCTTCAGGATTAGTACTGGCCGTCTTGGATCGGTCAAATGCAATAGCTGTCGCTCCTAGTGGCATGAACCAAACAAGTCTACCATCTCCCAGTTTAGTATCTGTGAAACCGTTCATGTGCCCAATGCCGGGCTCTACCATTAACCCTGCTTCCACAAGGCTTTTGATGGTCTTAAAGTCAAATTCGCCTGTTAGCGGCTTGAGTAGGATGTCATGGACGCGATTTTCGCAAACCTCTTCGAAAAGCGCTGCCGTTGTCGGATCAATTTCATCGATAATGCGCAGCACTGCGCGGGAGAAATTGCCTGGTTGCCTGATTTCACTGGCCAATACTCGTCCCCACCGTTCTCGAAGTTGCTCGGTGGATGCACCCGATGCATAGTTTTCAAAGCGTGAAAGGAACTCTTCGGACAGTACTTCAGGACCGGAGCCCGATTGTTCTTGTGTTGGTGGATTGCTCTGTAGATCTTCAATCGCAGTCTGGAGAACGGCATCTTTGTTAAGCTGTTTACGTGCAGCATCGCCAAATTGGCTGGCCAGTGCTCGCGCCGCAAAGGCATCGTCTGAGCCGATAAGTTTCACCGCGTGCTCTGCTGTTGCGGCTATAATTTTTGCCTCTCCTTCCATCTTTGCGCGTCTTCGGGAGGTACCACCTTCCAAGAGAACGTTGGCCCAATCAAGAATGTTGCCGCCCAAGCGGTCAAATGCCGCCACCGTTCTTGATTTGGCTTTTGCCTCTACCCCATTCTCGGTCAGAGCAACCCCAAAGTTCGTCTCTTTATCCAGATGGTCTTCACCCATTTCAGTCCCCCAATTTACCACAACTCAAAAATGCACGTCATGAGGGCGTAATGCAATGCCAAAACTCTAAGGAATTTCAGCGCTGTGGGCTCTTTCCAATGCGGATATCAAAGTTGTCGTATTCGGTATCGACCGCTCAGGCGGCAAGGCTCCTGCCACAAACGAACTCGCTAAGGAAATTCACGAGCTACGTGGTGGCCAAAACGCGTATCGTCTTCTTCCACGTCGATGAGGCCCATCATCTTCTTCGCCACAGTAGCAGGCAGGCGGTACTCGACGTGCAGGACCGGCTCAAAAGCCTCATGCAGATCGAGGACTGGCCTCTCCATACGATCTACTCGGGGACATCGCAATTGGCGGACCTGTTAACGGGCGATCCGCAACTCGCCAATCGAGCCATGGTGATGCACTTCATCCCGATGAGCATGACCAACGACAGAGTCTGCATCGAGAAGGTTCTGAACGACATCATCGAAGACACATGCGGTCTGACGCTCCCGGACGATCTCCGCTCTGAAGACTTCCTTGGTCGTCTCTGCTTCGCCAACAGTGGTTGTTTCGGAAAGATCATCGAGGCTGTGCAGGATGTTTGCTTTCTGGTCATGAGCAAGGGGAAGGGTACCGTCGACCGACGGGCATTTGCTCATATCTACCAACGCGAC
>CAJYRE010000566.1 GCA_913776675.1 Rhizobiaceae bacterium | reverse complement strand
CCCCCCTTGAGGGGGAGATGTCCGGCAGGACAGAAGGGGGTATCCCTTTCGCAGTGACTATTCTGATCCACAATGAAAAAAACCGGAGAGCCATGTCCTTCAAACTCTTTTTTCTGCTGGTTCAGGCTGCCGGATGGACGCTGGGCATCAGCGTTATTTCCATCACTCTCGGCTTTTTGTTGGCGGTTGCCTTGTCCGGGGCCATGCTTTCCGGCAAAGCACTCTACAAGATACCGACCGAACTCTTCGTCAGCTTTTTTCGCGGTGTTCCGCTGCTGGTGCAATTGCTGCTGATTTATAATCTTTTGCCGTTTATTGGTATCAACGTGCCAAGCGTGGTGGCGGCCATTATTGGTCTCTCGCTTTGCACCGCTGCCTATCAGGCTGAAAACTTGCGGGGTGGTTTTGAAAGCGTACCCAAAGGCTTGCTGGAAGCCGCCGATATGGCGGGCTTCTCTGCCCGTCAGACGTTTTTGCGTGTTCAGTTTCCCATTGCGCTACGGCTCACCTTTCCCGCGCTGGTCAATGAAGCCATCATGATCCTCAAATCATCCTCGCTGGTGTCGGTTGTCGGCATTGTGGAGCTGAGCCGCATGGCGCAAAATCTGGCCGATTCCACCTATATGCCCATCCAGCTCTTTTCATCGGCAGGGCTGATTTATCTGGTGATTTGCTGGAGCGTGGCCATTGCCGCCCGCATCACGGAACGCCGCTTGCCGGGAGTGGTCCGATGATTTTTGATCCCAAAGTCATTCTTGATCATTTGCCGGACATTGGCAGTGGAGCCTTGACCACTCTGTGGATCTGGATTGTCGGCATGGTGCTGGGAGCCGCACTGGGCTTTGTGGTGGCCACGGCACGGCGTTATGGTGGCCCGTTGCTGGATATGCCGCTGGGTCTGGTGGTGGAAGTGCTGCGTGGCACGCCGTTTCTCATTCAGATTTTCCTTCTCTATTATGGCGGCCCCTATGCGGGCCTGTCTCTTGATCCGATTCCATGCGGGTTGATTGGGCTGACGGTCTATTCCGCTGCCTATTACTCGGAAGTGTTCCGGGCCGGTTACGGCTCGGTCCCACACGGCCATGTGGAAGCGGCAGAGTGTCTGGGGTTGACGCGCTTGCAAACCATTCGCCGCATTCTATTGCCCGAAATGGCGCTGATCGTGCTGCCGCCGTGTGTGAATCTGGCCATCATTCTGCTGAAGGAATCCGCCGTTCTTTCCATCATCACCGTTCCAGAGCTGACGGCCACTGTCAGCGCCATTGGCTCGGCACAATATGCCTTTCTGGAGGCAATTTTCGTGCTGGCCGTTCTTTACTGGGCCATTGTCGAGGCCGCCGCCTGGGCGGGCCGCAAGGCTGAGGCCCGTTTGAACAGATTGAGGTTTTCCGCGCCATGACACTTCCCGCCATTTCCGTCTCCAAGCTTGTCAAGCGCTTTGGCACCCATACGGTGTTGAATAACATTAACCTCAAAATCCCTGAAGGTCAGGTTTCCTGCCTGATCGGCCCTTCCGGCTCTGGCAAAAGCACGCTGCTGCGCTGCATGGCCTTTCTGGAAGAGGCCAGCGAAGGCATGATCACCGTTGGCGGTGAAGCGCTGGGCTATTTCGAGCGGCCGGATGGCCAACGCGAACGCCTGCCCGCGGCCCAAATCCGCGCTGTGCGCTCAAAGATTGGCATGGTGTTCCAGCAATTCAATCTCTGGCCACATATGACAGCCCTTGGCAATGTGTCTGAAGCCCTCAAAACGGTCCACAGCGTGCCAAAGCGCGAGGCCGAAGAGCGCGCAATGCTGCAATTGAAAAAAGTCGGGCTGGAAAACCGGGCGGGGCATTACCCATCGCAATTGTCTGGTGGTCAGCAGCAGCGCGTGGCCATTGCCCGCGCCCTCGCCTTACAGCCGAAAATCATGCTGTTTGATGAGCCGACCTCGGCGCTGGACCCGGAATTGACCGGCGAAGTACTCAATGTGATGCGCGATTTAGCGGCTGAGGGCATGACCATGGTGGTGGTCAGCCACGAGATTGGTTTTGCCGCAACCGTGGGCCAGCAAATCAGCTTTCTGGATCAGGGCAAACTGCTGTTTACCGGTGCCCCCTCCGATGTCTTTGCCAAACCGCGCCATCCAAGACTGGAACAGTTTCTTGACACCTATCTCGATCGCGGCGCATCGATGCTGGCATGATGACAGACGTGACAGGCACAAGCAGCAAATCACTGCACCAGCGCATTCTGGAGGATATTGAAAGCAATATCCTCTCAGGCCGCTGGCCACCGGGCTATAAAATTCCCTCGGAGCAGGTGCTGACCGAGCATTATGACTGCTCCCGCATGACCGTGAACAAGGTGCTGACCCAGCTTGCCCGCGCAGGCCTGGTGCTGCGCAAGCGCAAGACCGGCAGCATTGTCATGCCACAGAATTCGCAAAGCGCCATTCTGGAAATTTACGACATCCGTGATGAAGTCAGCGCCTTGGACAAGGCCTACCATCACGACATTCTTGCG
>CAJYRE010000565.1 GCA_913776675.1 Rhizobiaceae bacterium | reverse complement strand
TATTGGGAGTTTTTCGGCCCGGTCTCCATGCTGTTTCGGGCCAAAGATGAGGCCGATGCCATTCGCATTGCCAATGATACGCCGTTTGGTCTCGGCGGCTCCGTCTTCACCCGTGATACCAAGCATGGTGTTGAGGTGGCGCGGCAGATTGAAACGGGCATGGTGTTCATCAACCATCCCACCATGGTGAAGGCCGATTTGCCTTTTGGTGGTGTGAAGCGTTCCGGCTATGGCCGTGAATTGCTGGGCCTGGGCATCAAGGAATTCGTCAACACCAAGCTGATTGATGTGGTAGAGATTGATGCACCGTTTTGATGGTGCAAAAACGCCCGCGCAGTCGTAAACTGCGCGGGCGTTTGTTATTATACGCGCTCAAGCGCAATGGCGATGCCTTGGCCAACGCCGATGCACATGGTGGACAGTGAATAGCGTCCGCCTGAGAGCTTCAGTTCCAGCGCTGCCGTGCCGGTGATACGGGCACCGGACATGCCCAGCGGATGGCCAAGCGCAATGGCTCCGCCGTTTTTGTTCACGCGCTGATCATCATCGGCAATGCCAAGCTGGCGCAATGTGGCCAGACCTTGCGAGGCAAAAGCCTCGTTCAGCTCGATGACGTCAAACTGATCCTGCGTCATACCCAGCCGATTCATCAGCTTCTGGCTGGCCGGTGCCGGACCAATGCCCATCACCCGTGGCGGAACGCCCGCCGTGGCACCACCCAGAACGCGGGCAAGCGGGGTGAGGCCGTATTTTTTCACGGCTGCTTCAGAAGCGATGATCAGCGCGGCTGCACCATCATTGACGCCCGATGCATTGCCTGCCGTGACCGTGCCGCCTTCTTTTTTGAACGGTGTGCCCAGCTTGGCCAGTGTTTCCAGCGTGGTAGCGCGTGGATGCTCATCCTTTTCCACGATGATCGGATCACCCTTGCGCTGGGGAATGGTGACTGGCGTGATTTCCTGCGCCAAGCGGCCATTGGCTTGTGCTTTGGACGCCTTATCCTGACTGCGCACAGCAAAGGCATCCTGATCTTCACGGGAGATTTTATAGTCTTCCGCAACATTTTCGCCGGTTTCCGGCATGGAGTCGACGCCATATTGCTTTTTCATCAACGGGTTGATGAAGCGCCAGCCGATCGTGGTGTCATGAATTTCAGCACTACGCGAAAAAGCGGTCTCGGCCTTGGGCATCACAAACGGCGCACGGCTCATGCTTTCCACGCCGCCTGCAATCATCAGCTCCGATTCGCCGGATTTGATGGCGCGGGCCGCAGCAATCACCGCATCCATGCCGGAGCCGCACAGGCGGTTGATGGTGGTGCCGGTCACAGACACCGGCAGGCCTGCCAATAGCAGCGACATGCGCGCCACGTTACGGTTGTCTTCGCCTGCCTGATTGGCGCAGCCGAAGATGACATCATCGACCGCTTCCCAATCCAGTTTGGGATGGCTGGCCAGCAGGGCCTTCAGCGGAATAGCGCCCAGATCATCGGCGCGAACGGAGGAGAGAGAGCCACCAAAACGGCCAATCGGGGTGCGGATATAGTCGCAAATATAGGCTTCAGTCATCTCACCCTCCTCACAGGTCCGGCACAACAAGATCGGCAACAGGGCCATCGGTGTGCAAAGGCGCACCCGTCATGGCTTGCAGCTCATCCATGGTCATGGCGGCCAGCTTTTCGCGCACCACAAAATGACCGTCCTTAATGTCAATCACCGCATGGCTGGTGTAAACGCGGGTGATGCAGCCAACGCCGGTGAGCGGGAAGGTGCATTTGTCCAAAAGCTTGAACTCGCCCTTCTTGCTGACATGCTCGGTGATGACGAAAACCTGCTTGGCTCCATGCACAAGGTCCATCGCGCCGCCGACGGCGGGAACGCCCTTGGAGCCGACGCGCCAGTTGGCGAGGTCACCATTTTGCGCTACCTGATAGGCACCCAGAATGGCCACATCCAGATGGCCACCGCGCACCATGGCAAAGCTGTCTGCATGGTGGAAAAAGGCTGCACCCGGCTTCAACGTTACGGCCTTTTTGCCAGCGTTGATCAGATCCCAGTCTTCTTCGCCTTCCGGTGGGGCTTCGCCAAAGTTCAAAATGCCGTTTTCGGTGTGGAAAATTGCTTGACGGCCCGGCGGCTGATATTGCGCCACCATTTCCGGAAAGCCGATGCCGAGGTTGACATAGGCACCATCGGCAATGTCTTGCGCGGCCCGCCAGGCAATCTGGGCGTTGGAGAGTTTAATGTCTTCGCGGGTGTTGATACTCATTTGTAAACCACTCCGGCGCGGATCAGCGCTTCTTCCTGTTGCGCGTTGGCGATTTCAACGACGCCATCGACGAAAATGCCCGGTGTGACAATGATCTCAGGATCAATCTCGCCGGGTGCAACAATTTTGGAAACCTGCGCAATGGTCTTTTTGGCGGCCATGCACATCAGCGGGTTAAAGTTGCGGCCTGCCTTGCTATAGGTGAGGTTGCCATGCAAATCGCCCAGATGGGCTTTGACAATGGCAAAATCTGCCTTCAGCCAGCGTTCCTGCACGTAGTGACGGCCATCAAACTCGGCAATCACCTTGCCCTCGGCCAGTTCGGTGCCATAGCCGGTGGGGGTGTAAAAGGCCGGAATGCCCGCGCCGCCGGCGCGAATCCGCTCGGCCAGCGTGCCTTGTGGCACCAGTTCCAGCTCAATTTCGCCTGCCAGATAGCGGTCCGTGAAGGCGCGCGGATCGGATGAGCGTGGGAAAGAGCAGATCATCTTTTTGACCATGCCCGCATCAATCATCGCGGCAATGCCAATGCGGCCATTGCCAGCATTGTTGTTGATCACGGTCAGGTTCTTCGGCCCCTTGTC
>CAJYRE010000564.1 GCA_913776675.1 Rhizobiaceae bacterium | reverse complement strand
TGGTGCCATTGTCGTGCTGGTGGGTTATTGCCTCAGCCATGTGCATATCGGGTTTGTCTGGATTGCCAATCTGGGCGTTCTCATCCACTGGCTGGGCGATTCGCTGGATGGCACGCTGGCGCGTGTGCGCGGAATTGAGCGGCCCAAATTCGGATTTTTCCTCGATCAAACCATCGATCTGGTCAGCAATCTGCTGATTGCGGTGGGTCTGGGGTTATCGCCATGGGTTCGGCTGGATGTGGCGCTGCTGATGTTGAGCGCCTACCATATGCTGTCCGTTTATGTGCTGATTTCAAGTCTCATCAAAGGCGAATTCCGCATTGATGTGGCTGGTTTCGGTCCAACCGAGGTGCGTATTGGCATTATTGTGCTGAACATGATGGTTATGGTGTTTGGTGCGCCCATCCTGTCTTTTGCGGGAATCGCTTATACGTGGTGCGATGTGATGCTGGTTGGCATTTTTGCCGCTCTGATCGGCCTGTTTTTCTACCAGCTTGTCGTCGAGGCCCGCAAAATTGAGGAATAGATCACAGAGAATATCTGTGTTAGCAGCCTGTCAAAACCCGCGCATGCTAGATTTTGGGCTTTGCCGCGGGGCTGCAATCGAGTAAACGAGGGCGCTTTGATAAATTGGATTCATTGCCGCCGATTGAAACCTATCGCTTGTTAAAAGGGGAAGAGTCGTGAGTCGCAGAGCTATTATTACGGGCATCACCGGACAGGACGGTGCTTATCTTGCAAAGTTCCTTTTGGAAAAAGGCTATAAGGTCTTTGGTGTTGCTCGCCGCTCGTCTCACTTTGGCGTTGTCGATCACCGTTTGCGTTGGCTGGGTATTCAGAACGACGTTGAAATCATCGATGGCAATCTGTCGGATCTGTCGAGCCTTTACCGGATTGTGCAGCAGGCCGAACCTGATGAGGTTTATAACCTGGCAGCCCAGTCTTTCGTGGCGTCATCCTGGCAGCAGCCTATCCTGACAGCCAATATTACCGCTGTTGGCGTGACCAATATGCTGGAAGCGGTGCGCCAAATTGCGCCAAAGGCGCATTTCTATCAGGCATCCTCCTCTGAAATGTATGGCAAAATTCAGGAAGCGGCCCAGAGCGAAACCACGCCTTTCTATCCGCGCTCTCCTTATGCTGTTGCCAAGCTTTATGGCCACTGGATCACGGTGAATTACCGCGAAAGCTTCGGCATGCATGCATCCTCCGGCATCCTGTTCAACCATGAAAGCCCGCTGCGCGGGATTGAATTCGTGACCCGCAAGGTGACGGACACGGTGGCGCGCATCAAGCTGGGCATGGCATCCAAGCTGCATCTGGGCAATATCGACGCCAAGCGCGATTGGGGCCATGCGAAAGACTATGTTGTGGCCATGTGGATGATGTTGCAACAGGAAGAGGCAGATGATTATGTGATTGCAACCGGGCGCACCACAACGGTGCGTGATATGTGCCGGATTGCGTTTGAACATGCCGGCCTGAAAATGGATGACCATCTGGTGATCGATCCCAAGCTGTTCCGCCCAGCCGAAGTGGATGTGCTTCTGGGCAATCCCGCCAAGGCCAAGGCCAAGCTTGGCTGGGAACCAACCACAAGCCTCGAAGATATGATCATTGAAATGGTTGACGCCGATATTGCCCGGTTGTCTTCTGTCTGAAGCTTGATCGCCTATCCGTCTGATCCGTGAAATGAGGAGAACTCGATTTGAAAACACTCGTTTTTAAGAGAATCTTCATCACCGGAGCAGGCGGATTTGTCGGCTCTCATCTGATCCCGGCCTTGAAGGAAGCAGCTCCGGACTCTGAGCTGTTTCTTTTGGCGCGTGACCATAAGCCAGGCTATGTGCAAGGTGATATTGCCGACACCGCCTCGATGGATCATGTTCTGAGCCAGACGAAACCGGATCTGATCATTCATCTGGCAGCCCAGTCATCGGTGGTGGCGAAGGCCGCAGAGACATGGAAAATCAATGCGGGTGGAGCCATTGCATTGGCACAGGCCATCGCCCGCCACGCACCCACCGCCACAGTGCTCAACATCAGCAGTTCGGAAGTCTATGGCCACAGTTTTCTGTCCGGCCCCGTGAATGAAGAGACGCCCCCGCAGCCGATGAGCGTTTATGGCCGCAGCAAGCTTGCCAGCGAGAGCATTTTTTCGGATGTCCTGTCATCGGATAACCGCCTCATTCATGCTCGGCCTTTCAATCACACAGGCCCCGGTCAGGATGAGCGGTTTGTGGTGCCAAGCTTTGCCGCCAGAATTGCACGGATTGAAAAGCAGCCCCAGATGAATCCGCTCACGGTTGGCAATCTGGAGAGTCGCCGCGATTTTCTGGATGTCCGGGATGTTGTGCGGGCCTATCGGCTGCTTCTGGCCCAAGCTGACACGCTGCCGATGCGCAGTATTTTCAACATCTGTTCGGGCCGCAGCTTGCCCATCCGCGATATGCTCGACATGCTTCGGTCGATGGCCAAACAGCCGATTGATGTTGCGCAAGACCCTGCCCGCATGCGTGCCTCGGATATTCCCTCTGCCGAAGGCGATTACAGCCGCCTGCATCAGCAAACCGGCTGGCATCCACAGATTGCTTTTGAACAAACTCTCGACGAGATGCTTGCCGATTTCAGGACGCGGCTGGATTAGAGCGTTTCACTGTTTCACGGAAATAGTGAAACGCTCTAACTCCTTGTTTTCACGCATTTCCGGACGCAAAACCGCTACACACTTTTCTCAGGTCAATGCTCTAAGTATTCAGGTTCATTCGTTTTGCGACACAATCAGAGCGGAGACTGCATAATTCCTTAAATAGGAATCGATTTAAGGAATTATGCAGTAGATTTAAAGTGTTACAGCGTCGCATAAATACTCAACGCCAGATCCAGATCTTCAAACACACGTCCGCGCCCGGCTTTCAGCACCAGCGCCCGATTGCAATATTGCCGTATCGTATTCGTATCATGGCTGATCAGAATCATGGCGGCATGCTTGCGTTTAACGAACAATTCGTCGTGACATTTGCGCTGGAAGCGCTGATCGCCCACCGCAATGACTTCATCAATCAGGAAACAATCAAAATCAACCGCCAGCGTGATGCCAAAGGCCAGACGGGTTTTCATACCGGCGGAATAGGTCACCATGGGCATGTGCAAAAGCGGGCCGAGTTCGGCAAAATCTTCCACAATCGCCACAGCCTTTTCGACCGGAACACCATAAATACGGGCAATAAAGCGAATATTGTCATGGCCCGTCATGGCTGGTTCATAACCGCCACTAAACCCCACAGGCCAGGACATGCTCATGCCCCGATAAATGCGGCCAGAGCTGGCAGGCTCAACCCCGGCCATCAGCTTCACCAATGTTGATTTGCCCGCACCATTTTGCCCCAGAACGGCAATTTTTTCTCCTGGGCGCACCGAAAAACTGATGTCGTCCAGCACCGTGCGCTCGCCCATCGGGGTCTGATACCGCTTCACCAGATGATCAACCGAGATGACTCTCTTGCTCTCATCATTTTGATGATGCGGATTATGCTCAAGTGAACCACCAAGCTGCCCGGCAGGTTG
>CAJYRE010000563.1 GCA_913776675.1 Rhizobiaceae bacterium | reverse complement strand
GCCGCGCGCTTGATCTCTCCGGCCTCAAGGCCGTGGTGCTGGACGAAGCCGATGAAATGCTCGATCTCGGCTTCCGTGAAGATTTGGAATTCATTCTCGAAGCCTCGCCGGATGACCGCCGCACCCTGATGTTCTCGGCCACGGTGCCGCGCTCCATTGCTGATCTAGCCAAAAGCTATCAGCGCGATGCCAAGCGCATCGAGACGATCTCGGAACGCAAGCAGCACGTCGATATTGAATATCGCGCCATGCTGACCGCTCCATCCGATAAGGAAAACGCCATCATCAACGTGCTGCGCTTCTATGAAGCCCGCAATACGATTGTGTTTTGCTCCACCCGCGCCAACGTCAACCACCTCACCGCCCGCCTACACAATCGCGGTTTCTCGGTTGTGGCCCTGTCTGGTGAATTGTCGCAAAATGAGCGTACCCACGCCCTGCAAGCCATGCGTGATGGCCGCGCCCGCGTGTGCGTTGCCACCGACGTTGCCGCCCGCGGCATCGACCTTCCCGGCCTTGAGCTGGTGATTCACGCCGATCTGCCGACCAATTCCGAAACCCTGCTGCACCGCTCTGGCCGTACGGGCCGCGCGGGCAACAAGGGTGTTTCGGCGCTGATCGTACCGATGAGCCAGCGCCGCAAGGCAGAGCGCATTCTGGGCGGTGCCAATGTCCAGCCTGCCTGGGTTGCTCCACCATCGGCCGATGAAGTTCTGGCCCGTGATGACGAGCGCCTGATGGCTGATCCGGTCTTCCAGGAAAAGATTACCGAGGACGAGGCCGACACCATTGCCCGCCTGCTGGAAGCGCATGGCGCGGAAAAAGTGGCAGCGGCCTTCCTGCGCGGCTATCGCAGCACCCGTTCGGCACCGGAAGACCTGATGGAAGTCAAGGTTCAGCCTGCCCGCGAACGCCGCGACAGCAATGCCTATGAGCCGAACACGCCATCACGCCCGCGCAGCGAATTTGGCCCAAGCGTGTGGTTCTCGCTGTCGGTTGGTCGTCGTCAGAGTGCTGAACCGCGTTGGCTGATCCCCATGCTGTGCCGCAATGGCAATATCACCAAAAATGAAATTGGTGCCATCAAGATGCAGCCGGAAGAGACCTTTGTGGAAATTGCCAAGGGCAATCTCGACCAGTTCCTGGCAGCTCTCGGCCCCAACAAGACGCTGGAACGCGGCATTATCGTCAAGCAATTGCCGGGCATGCCTGATTTCAATGCGCCACCCAAAGAGCGTTCCGCCCGCCCACCGCGTGAAGACAAGCCTTTCGCTGACAAGAAGCCCTACAGCAAAAAGTCAGAGTCGTCTGAACGCCGCGTCTACAAGGATGAACTGTCCAAGATGGATGACGACGTTTGGGGTGAGCCAAAGCCGAAGAAAAAGCCCTATGCCGGTGAAAACCGCAGTTGGGACAAAGCCGCAAAGCCTGCCTTTGCTGGCAAGCCCAAAGGCGATAAGCCCGCTTTTGCCAGCAAGCCAAAGGGCAAGTTTGACGGTCCGGCAGGCGGCGCGAAGAAGAAAAGCTTCAAGGCCAAGGGCTGAATGATAAAATGCCGTGCACTTTCAAAGTGCACGGCATTGTTTTCTTTACGGATTGCTTTTGGCCTTGCTGTCTTGCCGATAGGTATGCGTCGGTTTGATCACATATTTTTTCGCCTGATCATCCAGTTCTTTGCTGTGATAGAGATCGAGGCATTTCAAAAAATCAAACTTCACGCCCTTCACCTCCCCTTCAGCAAGAGGGTTGGCGTAATTTCTCTTTAAGAACTGATCGATCAGCGCTTTGATTTCATCGGGACTTTTGTCCATATCGAAATATGTCCAGTCTCGCAGTGCACTCACACTACTGCCCGCATCGGCAGGGGCGGTTTTATCATCCTTGTAGGCATCTGAAATACACGTGGCCAGCACCATGTCTTTGTAATTCTGAAGATAGGTGCGGCCAGCCGCCTCAGGCCCACTCAGGGCATTATCTTTGGCATAGACAACACCCTGCGATGCCAACAAGAGAGCCACCGCTACACCAGAATAACGATAGGTCATTGTAAGCTCCAGAAATTAGCCTTGTCGGTTTTATAGGCCACGCCAGGATCATTAAAATAGCAATGATCGTAGCAGATTTTGCCATTAAAGAGCGTCGCATGGCCCTGCGCATCGCTCCAGCCCGACACTTCAAAGAGAATAACGCCAGTCTTACCCGCGAGTTGACCACCACCAGACGGTGGATATTGCACGACTTCAGGCTTACCCCACGTTTTCTCAAGATAGTCGATTAGATTTTTCACCCGGAAAAAATACCATTTCTGATCAGCCCCCGAAACGGTTTGCCCGGCAATATGGGGCAAGCGCATTCCCGAAGAATTGAGAATATAGCTCATTCTTACCGCGCAGGTATTGGTCCAGCGTCCTACAGGGTTGGGATTGTTGATATTTTTGGCAACATTACCGCCAATCACCTGGGCAACTTTCGCACCCGAAGCTTGTGGATCATAAATTCGCATTGACGCAGCCCAGGCTGCATTAAAATTCGGTCTTGCCATGTTAAACCTCGCCTAAAATACAAAATCAACATGGGATACCTAGGGCAATGAACGGACATATCCAGACCAAACAGCAGTCATTATAATCGTGACAGCAGTCCTGCCAGAGGCCTTATCCGGTTGAGAATGATCTGAAGGCATGGCTTTTTCTTGTTTTTACGTGCTTTTAAGATGATGAACAACAAGGGCCAAAAATGCGAAAATCAGAAACAGTGGACTTAAATATTACGAAGCCTGAGCCACGCACCTGCGGCACCTGCACCCTCTGCTGTCGGTTGCCAGATATTGACGAGCTTTCCAAACCGGCCAATGCATGGTGCAGCCATTGTGTCGATGGGATCGGCTGCACAATCTATCCCAACCGCCCGCAAACCTGCCGCGATTTCCTCTGTCTCTGGATGACGGATGCAGAGCTTGGCGATGAGTGGGAACCCGCCAAATCCCATATGATGGTGTACACCCAAGGTCCGCAAATGACGGTGTTGGTGGACCCAGCCTATGCGAATATGTGGAAG
>CAJYRE010000562.1 GCA_913776675.1 Rhizobiaceae bacterium | reverse complement strand
GTGGCACAGGAAGTGCGCGAACTGGCGCAACGCTCGGCCAATGCCGCGCGCGAAATCAAGAGCCTGATTGAAAACTCCACCCGCGAAGTCTCCATCGGTGTCGATCTTGTTTCCACCACGGGCACGGCTCTGGGCGATATTGGCGGGCTGATTGGCGATGTGAACCAGAAAATCGCATCCATCACCGCCACCACGCGCGAGCAATCGACGGCCCTGCGGGAAATCAACACCGCCGTCAACCACATGGATCAGAACACCCAGCACAATGCAGCCATGGTGGAAGAAACCAGCGCCGCCTCCAGCGCTCTGGCCAGCGAAGCCGAAAAGCTGCGCGCCCTTGTCTCGCATTTCATCATTGACCAGAACAGCAGACCGGGCAGCTACCGCTCTGCGGCCTGATCCGCCCCGGCCCGGTCTTTTTAAAGAGCGCGATACCTGCATGATTGACAGCGCTGTGCGTTTTATAACACGCACAGCGCTGTTGTGTCTGTCGGGCCAACAACCCTTCCTACACCTTGCCTTGCTCTTGCCGCACGTTCCATGATATGGGCAACACACGAGATTGACGCCCACCCAAAAAGTGGCAAAGGCTTGCGTGGTTCAGCAGAAACCAGCCGGTCTATCATGCAAATCAAGCACAGATGGTAAGCAGTCGGACATGTTGACGAAGAAGGGCAAATACGGACTTAAGGCGCTCATTCATTTGGCGAAACTGGATCCGACCGAAACCGCGTTTGTTGCGGACATTGCATCGCAAAACAACATTTCAAAGAAATTCCTCGATACGATTTTGCTGGAATTGCGAAATGGCGGCATTTTGCGCTCCAAAAAGGGGCCGGGCGGCGGCTATGCCCTGTCCAAGCCCGCCTCGCAGATTTTTGTGGGTCAGGCTGTGCGCATTCTGGATGGACCGCTGGCGCCCATCCGCTGCGCCAGCAAAACCGCCTTTGAAGCCTGCGATGATTGCAACCACCCGGAAGACTGTCAGATCCGCTCTGCCATGACCGAAGTGCGCGATGCCATCGCCAGTATTCTCGATGGCATGACCCTGGAAGAGCTGGTGGGCAAAACATCCTCTTCCGCCGCCGCCATCGAAGCCCTCACACACTCTTGAGCGTGACAGCAAGGCAAAGGCGCATCGTTCAAAATGGCCATGTGTCTGGCCGTTTGCCCTGCGCATGAAACTGGCCAAGCGCCAGCAGGCTGTTGTGCCGGGCAGTCTCATCATCCGCTTGAAACGCGCCCGCAGGGGTGGCTTTCGCCCATGCGGCGCTGGCGCTGGCCGCAGTTTCGCCCGCCAGCACAACGGCAGCATGGGCTGATAAGGCAGCCTTGAGAACGGAGTCTTCCGTGGGGTGAACCTGCGCCACATCCAGATGCTGGCCTGCCCGCTCCACCATGGCCGCCACACCATCCATATGCGCAGACATCTGCCCCAGCATCAGCAGGGTTTCCGCATCATTGCCGCGCATGGACAAAAGCCGGGCAAAATACCCTCTGGCGCGGCCCAGATTCACAGCACTGCCCAGCAATTGCCCAAGGGCGCTCAAGGTGGAAAACGCATCGGCCCCCTCCCCGATCAACAGTAGGTTATCGGCGGGCACATGGCTGTTGGACAGCTCAAACCATGCACGCTTGCCCGCCTCTGCTTTTGAAAAGCTGACATGCAGGTCTTCAGCGTCGCGGGCCAGCAGCGCCAGCACAGGTGCCCCCTTTGGGTCCAGCGCCGGAATGGCAATCCAGTCGCAAAAGCCGCCATGCAAGGCCATGGGCGGCGCAGACAGGCAAAAGCCGGTGCGATCAACCTCCAGCGTGGGCAAGGCTTGCGCAGTCGGGCTGGACCTATCCGGCCCGGACACCACCCCAAGGGGCGGAGCCAGGGCAAAATGCTCCCCCACAAGCGCGTGGGCAAAATAAACCGTCTGCTGCCCCTGCGAGCCAAACAGCCGCAATGCCTCCACCACCTGAAAATGGTTTTTGACACTCTCCCCCAGCACCGCATCGCTTTCCGATAACAAGGCGACAATATCGGCCAGCACGGCATTGGTCATATCCGCCCCGCCATAGTCCGATGGCACGGAAATGCCCAGCAGGCCCGCTCTGGAGACCGCCTCAAGCTGTTTGAAAAACAGCCCCAAGCCCGCCTCACTCTCCCTGCCCATCTCAGCCATTCTGGCTGCAACATGGCGGGCGGCGGCCACCGCTTCGATCTCCGTGGGCAGATGATCGGCCACACGCTGCCGCTTATCGGACAATCGGAAAACGTTGTGCATAAGCTCACCTCCAGATCCGACATATGATGGTGCCACGCATTTTTCGCAGCGAAAAGATTGAAATTACCCTCAAAGACGGGGTGGTGTGATAGATTTTTCCCCGTCCAAAACAGAGCAAAACAACGCTGAAAACCGGATTTTGCCTTTCCATGACACACTTGTTAACGCCATTGTAGCGGACAAACAGGCCGGTCGGCAATGCACATCGCCCGCCGCAAACGGCCGCAAAAACCGTGATACCCCCCAAGACGGCGGCCCACAGGTTGGCTTTTGCGCAACAAGCCGTGTGCAAAGGCAAGCATTTCCATCAAAGCCGCAATAGTAGAATACTAATTCTGTAGACTATATTGACGAAACCGCGCTTTGCCGCCACACTCAAGCTTAGAAAACAGGGAACGTAACACTGGCACCAGCAGGGCACAGCGCAAAACAGCATCGCCTTGAAAGAGCGTCATGATGTTTTGCAAGGGGTGTGCGCTGCTCTCACAGTCTGAGGAGATCGTAGCATGTATCTGAACTTCCACGGATTTTCTTTCGATCTGTTTGGTTTGTCCCGGCGTACAAACACCCAGGCCTCCTCTGAGCGCCCCAGCCATCCGCAGGGCGTTTTAGCCTCCGATCGCCTTGTGCGCCAACCGGAGGAAGACAAGAACGATCCGCCGGAAATTTCCTTCCGCGGCCTGTCGATTTTTCCGATCCTGTAAGCGGAGGATAAAGCCATGGCTTACCTTTCCACACAGAATCAGCGCCCCGGCAAGCGGTTGGTGGCCCGTTTCATAGCCGATGCCGATCATCTTCTGGGCCATGCTGCGGTGGCAGCCTCCTTGCTGTTCATCATCACTTTGCTTGTTGTGCTGTGATGTCCATAGCCCCTCCCCAGCCGGTCATTGCCATTGTTGGTGGCGGCCTCACAGGTGCGGTTGCGGCCATGCATCTGGCCCGATACCACGCCGCCAGCGGGCTTGCGCGCATTGTGGTGTTCGAGCCACGCGACACGCTGGGGCCGGGGCTGGCCTACAGCACCCATGAGCCAACCCATCGCATCAATGTGCCCGCCGACAAGATGACCGTCTACCCGGATGATCCGGCAAGCTTTCTGCATTTTGCCGAGCAACAGGGCGTGCTGGACAACGACCCCGAGGCAACAACGCCCGGCGGTCAGGTCTATTTGCGCCGCCATGCCTTTGGTGATTATGTCTGGGCGCAAGTAAAGCCCTATGTTGAATCCGGGGCGATTGAGCATCGCAAGGTGTTTGTGAGCGCGATAAAGCCCGGCAAGCACGCGCCAAACACCTGGTCGGTGCATGGCAGTGATGGCAGCGTGCTGTCTGCGCAAGCCGTGGTGATTGCCGTCAGCCACCCGGCCCCCAGTGCGCCGCCGGAACTGGCCAAGGTGCAAAATCACCCCAAATGCGTGCTGGATGCCACGGTGGAGGATGCGCTGGCCCCGATTGCCCCGTCAGATCGGGTGTTGGTGGTGGGCAATGGCCTGACCAGCGCCGATGTGATTGCCACGCTCTATGCCAAGGGCCATCAGGGTTCCATCGTGTCGATTTCAAGACGCGGGCTGCGCTCCAAAGGCCATGCCAGCGTTGCACAGGAGCCGTTTGGCGATTTTATCACCGAACCAAGCCTGCGGGCATCCAGCCTTGTGCAGCGAGTGCGCGCCACGGTGCGCGAGGCCGCCCGGCAAAATCTAAGCTGGCATGCGGTGCTGGATGCCGTGCGCGCCCAGGGCCAGACCATCTGGCAGGCCCTGCCCTTGGCAGAGCGTATGCGTCTGGTGCGCTGGGTGCGTCCG
>CAJYRE010000561.1 GCA_913776675.1 Rhizobiaceae bacterium | reverse complement strand
CAGCCGGGTTTTACAAATGTCCCGATGCGCATTTGAAAGCCTTTCAAAGCGGGCCCAAAGCTGATTTTTGCGGGCGCGGATGGCCGCAAACTCTTCCGGCGTGACCGCGATACTGGCAATGGCAAGGCGCGCCTGCGCCGATGGCGGCAACAGCGAGACATGATATTCCCAGATTTTCTTGGTTTGCCCGGCAACCTGACGCGCCAATCCCGCGCAATTGCGCCAGCCTTGCGCCGTTGCCAGCCGATGCAGGCTCGGCACATTGTGCGGCAGGTCCGGCAATGCCAGCTCGGCCAGTTGTGCAAGAGAAAACCACTCGTTCCTCATGCCCCATCTCCTGAGGCCGGTGTGATGGTGGCGTGGTCACGATCCTCATTCGCCCTGCCGATCGATTGCAAAAACCCATGCCGGGTTGCCTCATCGGCCTCGTTCCACGCCTTCTGGAGCGTGGTGAGAAGAACCGCCTGCCGTGTGCGCGCATCCACCGCCGTTTTGGGCGATGTCATCCATGCGAGGATCTTGCGCACATCCGGCTCGGCCTCCATGGCCACCAGAATTTGCGCCTGCTCGGTCGGTCCCTTCTTGGCAAGTTTCAAAAGCAAGGCCTGATCATCGGCAAAAGGCGTGCCCCGCAACGCCGCCCGCAAAGGCGGATAAAGCCGCTGGCCAATGGTGGTGACATATTTATAGGTGCGCTCGCCAAAACCGAGGCGCTCCTGCACCCGCTGGGAAAGCTCTTTTCCCGGTGCATGAAAAACAGGGCAATCATTGCCCTGTTTTTTGGGGCGTCCGCCTTTGGGATCAATCTTGCCGTTCTTCTCTTCCCACAATTCGCGGAAGGTCAGCACAAACACAGCCCGATCCAGCTTGGAAAGCTCGTTGCGGTAGAGGTTTTCGGAAATCTCGATCAACTGCCCTTCCACCGCATCGGCAGCCACAATGATGGCATCAATCTCGGCCCATTGGTTCAGCTCGGCCGCCCGCAAACGATGCCCACCCGCCACCAAGGTGTAGGGCGTTGCCCCCTTGTTGGCAGCCGGCGTCTTGCGCAGCGTGATGGGGTTGATCAGACCACGCTCGGCCATCGAGGCGGCAATGGCCAGAGCGTGGTCTTCATCCACAGGGCGTGTGCGGACACCCGTGTGGATCTGGGAAAGAGGGATACGGGCAAACTCAGCCATCACACAGCATCCTTGAAACGGGCATGCCACAATGGCCGCGAAGCCAGAACGTCGGCATGCATTGAAACCTGTGCGGAAAGGGTCAGCATGGCAGCACCTGCCGGATCACAACAATCAAGGCAGCCAGCAGTCCGGCAGCGCAGATGGCAAACAGCAACACCGTATCGGCCACCCGGCAAATGGGCGAAAGCGACGGTATAAAAGGACTTTTGCTGACAATTTCAGTGTGTCGATCTGTCATTGGGGCACTCGTAAAGGGGAATTTTGGGGGGATTTGGCGCGCCAGAGCAGTTCACGGTTTCCCGCAAACTCGGCAGCGCTCTCACGCTTTGTTTTGGCGCAGTTACGAAGGGAAAACCGCGACGCAGTTTTGCTGAAAATGCGCAAGGCGGCGCTTTTCCATATTGGGCGGCCGTTGGTAATTTTCGGGCGGCTGCGGCGTGCGGCGCTCACCACTCGGATGGTAGCGGCTGCGCCACAGCAGATGCGGGCGGGTTTTCAAAGCCGCCGCAATGGCACGCTCACCGGCCAGATTGGCCTGCTGCAAGGTGTTTCCGGCCGTGCCACGCGGCAAGCCATAGTCTCTGTCAATCGCCAGCAAGGTAAGGCCAGCAAGATTCAGCCTCGCCTTTATGCGATTAATCTCATCAAGGCGCAGTTTCACGGCCTTGTCCGCAGTACGGGCACGGTGCATAATGATTCCTCGTAGTGAAGAGGGAGGCCCTGACCGGCCTCCTGTTTCATGAATGATGTGGTCTGTATTTATAGAGAGGATAAAACGGATTTCCGTCTTTGTAAAGCGGATATTTGTTTTATTGTGTGTAGCAGCTTGGCAAGACCTGAAGTCGAACCGAAAACGCCAATGGCAGCGCGCCTTCGTGCGTTTCGCAAAGCCATTGGCGATCCTGAACGCGAGGAATTTGCGCGCGCCATTGGCGTGAGTAAAACCACATTAGCGTCTTATGAGCGGGGCGAATCGGAGCCGACGGCATCGGTGCTTTTTGAGTATAAAAAGACCTACGGTGCGAATGTGCTGTGGCTGCTGAGCGGCGAAGGCGAGATGACGGGCACCGTGGCGCAGGTGCCCAAAACAAGCGACCGGGACTTCGTGCTGATGCCACAATACGACGTGCGCGCCTCAGCCGGAAACGGGCTGATTGCTGTCAACCAGATGCCCACCAGCGAAACCGTGTTCGAACGGCGCTTTCTGCGCGATCTCGGCGGCTCGCCCGACAACTGTTTTCTGATGTGGTCAACGGGAGACAGCATGCTGCCGTCCATCCCCGACAATGCACTGATGATCGTGGACGCCAGCCAAACCACCGTAGACCACGGCCGTATCTACGTCTTCAGCGTCGGCAACGCCATCCTGGTCAAACGCGCCAACTGGCGCATGGACGGAAGACTGGACCTGATCTCGGACAACGCCGCCGGCAAATATCCGGTGGAAACGTTCGATGCCAACCGGGTGGAAGATCTGGTGGTTGTCGGGCGGGTGATCTTCGTGGGCCATCCACCGTGACGCAACCATGAACGACATGCAACCTGCACCGAACATGAAAACGGCAAGCCCACACCACCATCGCTGAGACAGACAAACCCGATGCGTTTTGCGATTGGGACTGGGACTGGGATTGGGATTGCGATGAAATTATCTCATCACATCATGAGCACGGAAAACCGTTGAAGATCAGGCGCTTTTTCACAAGCGCAGCCGATTGCCGATTGAAATTTCAAAAATTGGCTTTCGAGAAGCATCGATCCGGCAAACAACCCCTCACAGACCCTGAAAAGATTTGGATTTTCAAACATTTGAAGGCGCATACGGCACCTTTGAAGACGCCTTGAAGAAACGGCTCAAAACCCACCCAAACAACCAGCCTTCCTGTCACCAAAACAAAACCCTGACAAAATCACCCCAACCAAACCGCAGCCTGAAGCCCAACAACACACTGAAAAACAAAAGATTTTCTGATTAACAACATCATTTCCAATATTCAGGCCCGTTCCGGTTATCCGTGTCAGACAACAGGTGCCAAAAACAAAAAAGCCTGCACGATCCGTGCAGGCTTTAAATCTCAAGTGATACGGCGTTTAAAACACCTCACCATCACCATACGTAACGATCACCCTGCGTAAGGGCAGCCGGGGCGATTGATCAGCACAACCCGATCAGGGCTCCCATAGCGTCTGCCGCTGACCACAACAACACGCGGCGTCACGCGCTCAATATAAGGCCGCCACAGGCCATCTTCGCGGGCTCTCATAATCGCCTGTCCGGGCGTGCAAAGCCCACTGAAGCGTGGCATTGGCGGACCGCCCCAGCGTGGTGGTGGTGGTGGTGGCGGTGCATAGCATGGTCCATCCCAATGATGTGGACGGCCCCAATAAGGTGGTGGCGGTGGTGGATCGTACCGGCCATCATCATCACCCCACACCTTCACAATGGCAGGCGGGTGGTATGATGGTGCGTCATCCTCCTCATCATCAATCACGGTGTGATCCTGCCCGACAAACAGGCTGAAGCTGACATTCGATTGCGCCGCTGCCGGGCCTATCGCAGCGGTAACAGCGCCGATGGCTGTCAGACCAATCAAGGCGGCTTTGGCTAAAATGCTCGACATTGTCTTTCTCCTGAAATCAAGCTCTCGCTTGCAAACCAGCCCGGCTCTTCAGCGATTGAAAAGAGATTAACCTTGTCTGGCTGAACGCGATCCGAAGCGCGCGTTCAGTCCCGGTTCATCAATTTCACCTTCAGGTTCATGACGAAAGATGCAATACCACCGAGCGCCGATGGGGGCTGTCGCGGTGTTCAAACAGATAAATACCCTGCCACGTTCCCAACGCCAATGCCCCGTGCATCACTGGAATGCCGATGGACACCTGCGTCAGCGCCGATTTGATATGAGCGGGCATATCATCCGGCCCCTCTTGCCGATGCACGATCCAGCTCATGGACGCGGCTGTGGTGGGCGGTACCAGACGCTGGAAAAACGCCAGGAGATCCCGTTTCACATCAGGATCGGCATTTTCCTGAATGGTGAGCGAGCAGGATGTATGCTGCACAAAGGCTGTCAGCAGCCCTTGCTCCACCCCGGCTTCACGCACAAAGGCCTGCACCTGCCCTGTGAATTCATAAAGCCCCTGCCCGCGTGTTGACAGAGAAAGTATGGTCTGTGGCATGGCCCATGGTTTCCTGTTGTTTTCGATCGCATACAAACATAGGCCTGCGCTTTCTCAAAACAATCAAACCTGCGTGGCCTTGCAGGCATCAGACACCGGCGCACAGGACAGAGCTTCGAGCGGTCCGGGGCGACCATATAAAAAGCCCTGATGCTTCCGACACCCTGCCGCCGT
>CAJYRE010000560.1 GCA_913776675.1 Rhizobiaceae bacterium | reverse complement strand
CAACCTGCGCCCCGAGATCCGGGGCAACGGTGACATCCGCCTTCAAAGCCCGGGCGAAGTGTTTTTTCGCCACCGCCTTGTCAACGGCCTCGCGGGAAACAGACACCCAGCATCCACGGCCAGGCAGTTCCCGTTTCAGATCCGGCACAACAACCCCGTCTGGGGTTGCAACGAACCGGATCAAACTTTCAGGCGTCCCGGCCTTGCGGGTAACGATGCAAGTGCGGTCGTTCTGACCATCCTTGCCCGACACTCCCTTTTGCGGCTTTGGAGGACGCTCCTTCTCCAAGGGTTGATCGGAGGCCATCACGCGCTCCGCTCAGCCTCGTCTGCACCTTCTTCTTCGGCGTCAGCTTCTACAGCTTCGGCCTGGGCTTGCGCTTCATCTTCGGTGATCCAGCCAGCCGCCAAACGCGCCCGGATGACCATGTTTTCAGCCTCAGCACGCGACACGTCCAGCTTGGAGAACAGGCCTTCAAACTTCTTGGTCTCACCGTCCTTCCGCTCGGTCCAGCCCACCAGATCATCGGCGGCACAGCCCGCGAAATCTTCAACTGTCTTGATACCGTCTTCGCCCAGCGCCACCATCATCTGGGTGGTCATGCCCGGAATCTGACGCAGCTCATCGCTCACGCCCAGCTCTTTACGCTTGGCATCGAATTCGGCTTCGATCTTCTCGATGTATTCGCGGGCACGGGCCTGAATTTCTTCGGCCGTATCACCATCGAAACCATCAATCGAGGAAATTTCATCGATATTGGCGTAAGCAAGCTCTTCAACCTGCGCAAAGCCTTCCGATGCCAGAACCTGACCGACCATTTCGTCCACGTCGAGTGCTTCCATGAACAGGTTGGTGCGCTCGTTGAATTCCTTCTGACGGCGCTCGGATTCTTCGGCTTCCGTCATAATGTCGATGTCCCAGCCGGTGAGCTGCGACGCAAGACGCACGTTCTGACCACGACGACCGATGGCCAGCGAAAGCTGTTCATCCGGCACCACAACTTCAATCCGCTCGGCATCTTCATCCAGAACAACCTTGGAGACTTCCGCAGGCTGCAACGCATTGACGATGAAGGAGGCAGGATCCGCCGACCATGGAATAATGTCGATCTTTTCACCCTGCAATTCACCAACCACGGCCTGAACGCGCGAACCGCGCATACCAACGCAAGCGCCGACCGGATCGATCGAGCTGTCGTTGGAAATCACCGCGATCTTGGCGCGCGAACCCGGATCACGGGCCACCGACTTGATCTGAATGATGCCATCGTAAATTTCCGGCACTTCCATGGTGAACAGCTTCACCATGAATTGCGGATGGGTGCGCGAGAGGAAAATCTGCGGACCACGCTGCTCACGACGCACGTCATAAACAAATGCGCGCACGCGATCACCATAACGCATCACTTCGCGCGGAATCATCTCGTCACGGCGGATAATGCCTTCGCCACGACCCAGATCGACAATCACATTGCCATATTCAACGCGCTTGACTGTGCCGTTGATGATTTCGCCAACACGATCCTTGAATTCGTCATACTGACGGTCACGCTCGGCTTCACGCACCTTCTGCACAATCACCTGCTTGGCAGATTGGGCGGCGATGCGGCCAAAATCCATTGGCGGCAGCGGATCTGCAATGAAATCGCCCAGCTTGGCATCAACATTGCGGTCACGCGCCAGCGGAAGCGCAATTTGCGTTCCGTAATCTTCAACGGTTTCAACCACTTCCAAAAGACGCTGAAGACGAATTTCGCCGGTCTTGGAGTTGATGTCGGCACGAATATTGGTCTCGGAACCATAACGCGAACGCGCCGCCTTCTGGATGGCGTCCGCCATCGCAGCAAGCACGATTTCACGATCGATGACCTTCTCGCGCGCAACCGCATCTGCGATCTGCAACAGCTCAAGCCGATTAGCACTGACTGCCATTGTCTAAAGTCTCCGTCTTCCTGCCCCGGGCAATATATCAGCCTATGGGGCGCGTTATCGGTTGTTACGCTTCGTCTGCTTCATCATTCTGGTTTGCGGCTTCCGCCTTGGCCAGCTTGTCAGCACGAAGAGCATCACGGATCAGATCATCCGTCAGAATCAATTTTGCCTCAGACAATGCCGTGAACGGAATTGTCACCCGAGGCTCTTCCCCGTAAGCGGCCTGATCACGCTCCAGAACGAAGCCTTCCGAGGTCACTTCGGCAATCTTGCCGCGAAAACGCTTGCGGTTATCCACCAGAATCGAGGTCTCGCATTTCAACAGGTTGCCCTGCCAGCGCGTAAAATCGGAAACACGCACCATAGGACGATCAATGCCCGGCGACGAGACTTCCAGATGATACTCCTTATCAATCGGATCTTCCACATCCAAAACAGGCGAAACGGCCTGCGACAGCGCTTCGCAATCATTGACTGTCATGGTGCCATCGGGCCGCTCGGCCATGATTTGCAGGGTCAGGCCGTTCTGGTTCATCATGCGGACCCGAATGAGCTTGAAGCCCAAATCAAGTGCCACCGGCTCGACAATCTCGGCAATGCGCCGATCAAGACCGGTTTCGGTGATCAGACGGGGTTCGAGCAAATCGGTCACGGGCAGATGTTCGGACAAGCCTGTCCTCCTTACGAAATTGGCGCTTGAAAGCTCTGCGCCAATAAAAAAGAGCGGGTCCTTGCGGGCCCACTCTTCATCTGGCGATCAAGAATTTAGAGGCTCTATACGCCCTCAATCGCATAAATGCAAGTCATTCCTATGCGGCCACCGAGGAGCAGACAGGCTTCGCCACGCTCACACCTCTGCCCGAGGGCCAACATAGACAGCACGTGGACGAATGAGCTGGCCATTGGCGCGTTGTTCCAACGCATGGGCAATCCATCCGGCACAACGGCCAATGGCAAACAGCAAAAACGCGGCACCGGGTGGCAGATTGAGAAAACGGCGCAGCGCCACCAGCGCGAAATCAATCGAGGGTTTTTCGCCGGTGAGTGCTTCCACCGCCTGCACAATTGCCCGCGTTTCATGACTTTTTGGCACAATCAGCTTGAGAAGCGCATCGGCACGGACATCACCTTGCGGATAAAGGACATGACCAAAGCCCGGCAGGCTATAGCCTGCTTCCAGTTGATCGCGCAGATCTGCTTTTAAGGCATCAAAGCGCAAGCGGTCCCACAGGCGCTCAACCCGGACCGTGGTGGATCCATGGCGCGGCCCACTCAGAGCTGCCAAACCACCGATGACGGCGGCCCTAAGCGAGGCATCGGTGGAGGCAATGCAGCGCGCGGTAAAACCAGAGGCATTTAATTCATGATCGGCGCAGAGCACCAATGCCCGGCGCAACAGATCACTGCCAGCCGCATCCAGAGCCCAGGCCTGCCCCAAACGCACATGGATGGCCTCAGCACTGACCTCGCCTTGCAAGGTTGCGGCTGTGAGCTGCCGGATCAAGGTACCACAGGCAGGCCAAAAGCGCGGCGTGTCCTGCTGCCACACTGCCGTTGGCTCATTTTGGCTGATGGCTGCAAACAGCGCTATCAGCGTTTCCTGCACGGGCATACCGGCAACCGCTTGCAGCAATGCGCCATAACCGGGGCCACTGGCAGGGCACTCTTGCGGAAAAGCCTGATCTTTGTCGACATTCCAAAGCAAAGCCGCCACATCTTCCAGCGTTGCATCGTCAGTGAGCTTCACAACATCCCGGCCCCGATAAAACAGTCGCCCGCCTTCAATTGAGGTCAATTGCGATTCCAGCACCGGCGTACCCCAATCGATGGTCGAGCGGGCAACCTCCTTGGGCTTTCGACCACGCCTTCGCTCCTTGGCCAGCGTGTCCACGGCACCTTTCAGATAGCGGCTGCTGCGGCCATCATCAGAGGGGTAAGCCGTCAATAGACCACGGCTGACATAGGCATAGAGGGTTGCCTTTGAAACACCGAGACGTTGGGCTGCATCCTCCGCAGACAGATAAGCGGGCATAAAAACCTCATATTGATTCATATTATCAATATTGACGATAAATCCAATCCGGCGTGAAGTGAAGGCATAACTGCACTTCAAGGAAGCCATCCATGACAAAGCCAGAAACACAGATGATGCTTTCAACCCTTTGGGCGGCGCTAAAGGGTGCCCCCGATGACCTCGGCTGTTTCACTGAAACTGGTGACGGTGCGTGGGCGTCGTGCTTTTCGGTCAGCGATCTGGCCTCGGCCTCGATAGGGGCTGCCGGATTGGCGCTTGGTGAATGGCTTGCGATCAATAACGTCCCTGCTCCCAAAATCGAAGTTGACCGTCGTCTCGCCAGCCTCTGGTTTGCAAGCAGCGTGAGACCCATCGGATGGCAACTGCCACCAGCCTGGGATGCTATCGCGGGCGATTATCAAACGGCGGATGGCTGGATCAGGCTGCATACCAACGCAGAACATCATCGCAAGGCCGCGCTTGCTGTTCTGGGCACGCCTCCAGATCGGCAAAAGGTGGCGGCGGCCGTGAAAACCTGGCGCGCTGACGCATTGGAAACGGCGGTGGTCGAGGCTGGCGGCTGTGCTGCCCAAATGCGAACACAGGCCGAATGGCGAAGCCATCCACAAGGGCAAGCGGTCATGAATGAGCCCTTGGTGTGGCTTGAGCAGACAGACCGAAGCAATATCCGCCCCCATACCATCAACCCTGCCCGACCGCTGCAAGGGATTCGTGTGCTGGACCTGACACGGGTTCTCGCCGGTCCAACCGCCACGCGCTTTCTGGCCGGCTATGGAGCAGATGTGCTGCGGCTGGATCCGCTTTTCTGGGAAGAGCCAAGTCTGGAAGCTGAAATGACAGTGGGCAAACACTGCGCTCGCATTGATCTTACCAGCGAGGTCGGACGCGCGCATTTTTGCACCTTGCTGGAGGGGGCCGATATATGTGTATCCGGCTACCGATCTGATGCGCTGGAGCGCCTCGGCCTTGGTGCACAGGCGCGTCAACGTATTCGCCCCGGCCTGATTGATGTCAGTCTCACTGCCTATGGCTGGACCGGCCCTTGGGCTGAGCGGCGCGGATTTGACAGCCTTGTGCAGATGAGCAGCGGCATTGCTGCCCAAGGCATGATGACATTTGGCACCGATCACCCCAAGCCCTTACCCGTACAGGCGCTCGATTACGCCGTCGGGTATCTGCTGGCGGCAGCCGCTTTGCGCGGCTTGTCAGAGCGGCAAAAAACCGGCCACGGTTGCCGCTTTCGCACATCACTTGCGCGCATGGCAGGTGTTTTGATGCAGCATCCGCAAGCTGTGGAGGAGCAAAGCCCGTTTGCCTCGAAAACAGACGAGGATTTTGAGGCCAAGACAGAGCAAACCGCTTGGGGCGAAGCCAAGCGGCTCAAATCCGCTTTGCATGTGAATGGCACGCCGATGTTTTGGGACATCGCGGCGGGTGCGATCGGCCGTCATGAGGCGCGCTGGCAAAACAACAGCGACGGCATCACTCCGTAAAGCGGCAGCGATGTTAAAAGCGCTCACGCAACCTTTGTGCGCCATATTGGGCACACGGCGCTTTAATCCGAAGGCTGCCGCAATATGGCCAGTTTGACCTGCACGTAATGCGTTGCAAGCGCCAGAATCAGTTGAAGAAAAAATCAATATGACCAATATAGATCATGAGACGCGCCAAGCGAGCCACACCATCTCACGAGACTATCGTCAAATTCTCTCTTTAACAGGCTGCTGGAAAAGTTAGGTGGAGCTAAAATGAAGATGTTTTGGGGAGAAAAAGTGCCAAAAACGGCGCATATACACCATATGCAACGCTTTTTGGCGCTTTTCAATCATCGAAACAGACCATTTTCAACCCGCCTCGTATTTTGCAGCAGCCTGTTAACGCTTTCCCTTCCCGAAATCCCGTTATAAAGCGGAATATGCCGTGCCCGACAGACGATCTCCCCTTGCGCCTTTCCAGAACAAGGTCTTTCTGACCATCTGGATTGCCAGTATCACGTCCAATTTTGGCAGTCTCATTCAGGATGTGGGGGCCGCCTGGATGATGACCTCCATTTCCAAATCGGAAAGCATGGTGGCGCTGGTGCAGGCTTCCAACACGGCCCCAATCATGTGCTTCTCGCTGGTTGCCGGTGCTATTGCCGACGGCTTTGATCGGCGCAAGGTGATGCTGACAGCGCAGATTTTCGTGCTTTTCGTCTCGGCCCTTCTTTCCATTTTCACCTGGTTTGACCTGCTGACACCGTGGTCGCTTCTGGTGTTTACCTTTCTGATCGGCTCTGGCGTGGCGCTCAACAGCCCGTCGTGGCAGGCCTCTGTCGGTGACATCGTGGCGCGTGAAGATGTGGCATCCGCCGTATCGCTCAACAGCATGGGCTTCAACATCACCCGCAGTGTTGGCCCGGCCGTGGGCGGGTTGATTGTGGCCATTGCCGGGGCCGCAACAGCCTTTGCCATCAATGCCGTCAGCTATCTGTCGATGATCTATGCGCTTTTGCGCTGGAAGCCGGTTTATCCTCAAAACCCGCTGCCGCGCGAAAATCTGGGCCATGCCATTGCGGCGGGTCTGCGCTATATGTCCATGTCGCCCAACCTGATGAAAGTGCTGTTTCGCGGCTTTCTGTTTGGCTTGTCGGCCACAGCCATTCTCTCCCTTCTGCCCGTGGTCACCAAGGATGGGCTGGGCGGTGGGCCCCTGGTTTATGGTGGACTTCTCGGGGCCTTTGGCATTGGTGCCATTGCCGGAGCCATCTCCAATGCCCGTATCCGCGAAGCTCTGAGCAGCGAGCAGATCGTGCGCTGTTCGTTTGCAGGCTTTGCGCTGGCGGCGGCAGTGACAGGTGCGAGCCATTCGTTCTGGCTCACAGCCCCGGCTCTGATTGTTGCTGGCGCATGCTGGGTGCTGTCTTTGTCTTTGTTCAACACGGTAGTGCAGCTCTCCACTCCGCGCTGGGTGGTCGGGCGCGCACTGTCGCTTTATCAGACAGCGACATTCGGCGGCATGGCTGGTGGTGCGTGGATCTGGGGTGTGCTGGCGGAAAATATCGGTGCGGGGCAGGCATTGATCGTCTCGGCTGTGGTG
>CAJYRE010000559.1 GCA_913776675.1 Rhizobiaceae bacterium | reverse complement strand
GTGCCGAACCCGTGTTCATGTCAAGAAGCGGTCACTTCCGCTGCCGCCGGTGCTACGTCCGCTGTCGGCTCTGCTGCGGCGGTTTTGCTGCGACGGGCCGCAGATTTCGCCACCGTCTTGCCTTTCTCCACCAGTTCCTTGAGGGCTTCCTTGGTGTTTTCCGCGTTGAAATCATCAACTGTGCCGCCAGCTTCAAAATGGCGACGCATGATGTGGCCAACAGCATAGGTCGAAGCCCCCGACAGGATCGAGGCGGCACCAGCCCCGACAGTCCAGCCGATCACAGGGATCATCTGGGCAAAAGCAAACAGCGGCAGCGCGCCAAACGCCGGAACAGCACCACCCAGCAGCGACATCAACACCGTGCGCACGCGCGCATCCGATGCCTCAACCCCGTAAAGAGCAGCCAGTTTGCGAATCATGGTGAACTGCACGGCACCAACGCCAACCAGATCCAGAACCGGGATCGGCACAAGACCAACGCCGATGGCACCCAGCATATATTTGTCAATCAACACTTCGGCTTCGGCTTTCGGAACCACGCGGCGGGGTGTGACGGTGGTTTCGACAACAGCTTCAGGGGGCACAGTTTGTGCTTCAGTCATTGGAACTCTCCTTTGGTGAATGGATATGTGAGATGTCGCAACGCTTCGGTGCAGTTTAATAACCTAGAGTTGCTGTATTAAGTATACTCTCCTTTAAGTATAGAGTCATCAGTCTGGGGCGGCGATCCTCCCGTATTCCAGCCTGACAACCTTATCGGCGTTTCCGAGGTAGCTTTGGTCGTGCGTGACAGAGATCACGGCCTTGCCCCGGTTGCGCAGATCTGGCAGCAGTTCGTTGTAGAACACATCACGGAAACGCGGGTCCTGCTCGGCCGCCCATTCATCAAAGATGAACACGGGGCGGTCCTCGACCAGCATCGTGATCAGGGCCAGCCGCTTGCGCTGGCCTGTGGAGAGTTTCCGGGTCGAAAACCTGCCGTTTTCAAACCGGACCTTCTGCGCCAATCCCAAACGGTCAAGCCATTGGTTGATCAGCACAGGATCGGCGTTTTCATAGCCATAGAGCCGCTCGAACAGGTGAAAATCGCTCATGATCAGCGAAAAAACGCTGCGCAGGCGGCTGACCGTTTCGGCACGAATTTGCTCGCCGTTCAACCACACACCATGACAGGCCGTGGGATAAAGCCCTGTCATCGATTTGATCAGGGTGGATTTGCCAGATCCATTGCCACCGATGATATAGAGCAATTGCCCGGCCTGAACACTGAGATCGATCGGCCCAAGCGAAAAGCCGCTGCTGCCGTCGGGGTCGGTGTAAGTATAGGTCAGTTGGCGCAATTACAGCGATTCAAACCGATCCACCGGCGGTGTTTGCATCTGTTTTTCTTCGGCCAGTTCGTCAAGCTCGGCCTCCAGCGTGTTCAAACCTTTGAGCGCCGCATTGGTTCTTGCCATCATCGGAATAATATCGAGAAAACCGGCGAGATAGCCGATCAGGAACAGCACAACCGCCGTGATTTCGAGAATTTCGACGGAATAGACATCCGAAAAACGCGGAATGAGAAAAACCACCGCCGCAATGACACAGTAAAAGATAGACTGGATCACCATACGCGCACGGACAACCTCCTGCGTGGCGTCGTTCACCAGCCTGCTGTTGACCGCAACCAGATCATTATAGGCCCGATGGATTGCCCCGCGGCGTTCCGCATTCAATTTGACATCCATGAAACCGCGCAGGGTTTCAGCCATCATATGCGACAGGTCGCTGTCGGTGGCGATGATCTTCTCCTGGCCGGTGCGGGCCTGCTCACGACTGGAATGGCGATACAGGGCCGCAAGGACCAATCCGCCACCGACCGCCAGAAAGGCGGCTGGCGACAAATACATCAGGTAGATCGCGCTGAAGAACAGCATGAACATGGATTGCAGGCCGTAGACGATCACATCGGACGCCTGCACGACATGGCCGATATTGCGGGCGGAGGAGGCGATGATGTCGGAGTTTCGCATCCTCTCCAGCCGGTCCAGCCGCACAAACAGCAGCTTCTCCATCAGCGTGACACGCTGGCGGGCCATGGCGGCGTCAAACAGCTCCTTGCCGGCAACTTCGGCCTGCACTTTGGTCACGCCATAGATGACCAGCGCCAGCAGAAACAGCAAAAACTGCCGCGTGGCGGCATGGCTGGAATAGACAGCCGATGCGCCGGAATTGATCAAAGCCACCAATGCAGCATTGGCCGCCCCGGACAACATGGCCAGAGTGAGGATCTTCGTCAGACGCGGCGCGGATTCCTTGCGAAGCAGGTCAATCAATTGCATTTCAGCGCCTTTTCAAAAAGAGAGAGGCGCGTCATGCCTGACCTCCGGCCCAGAAGCGCCCGGTGGAGGCCTGTGCATCGATCCGTTCCAGCAAAGCCAGATCAATCTGCCCAACGTGATCGACGATATGCGGAACGCCATCCTCAACCATGCCGATGCGCTGCCATCCCCAATCGGTGCGGGCTGGCACACCCACAAAGCATGCCCCAACGTCGCGTGCATGCCGCGCCACGAAGTTCACATCATCAATGAACAAGGCGCGGTCGGGGGCCACTTTGCCAATCTCATGAACAATTTCACGCACACCGGGGCGAAATTCATTGGTGCAAATATAAGCCTCGAATGCATCGGCATGGCTGCCCAATTCGCGGCGCATGTAATCCTCGTCTAACCCGCCATAGCAGATCATGCGGACATTCAACCCACTGAGCATGCGGATGAAGTCTGCCGCCCCTTCGGACAAGGTGATGGGGTTTTCCTGAAGAAAGGCTGCCCGAAACTCGAAATAACTGGCAATCATTTCCTCATGCGTCTTGTTTCTCAAGGACTCGGGCGGGTTATCGCCGAAGCAGGACATGAAGTAGCGCGTCGCATCTTTGCGATTGCGCGAGAACATGTTGTCCTCCATATCACGCGAATAGGTCAGACCGCCAAATTCGCAACTTTGTCTCAGCAACGGTGCAAAGCTGTCGCTCAATAACGGACCATCCAGATCGACAGCGACCAGTTGTATATGCTTCATATCCCATCCCTTTTTCCGGCCACCTTCTGTGACCACGCTTGATATAACTCTGGCGCAACCTGGGTTGCCGAGGTTGCAAACCGGCCGATATGCTCGGCTCCGTCCGGCGCGACAATGTCACCTTGCACGGACAGAAGAGCAGCACCGCCCACCACCATCGAGCCTTGCGTGTTGGCGTAAAATTCAACCGCCTCGCCCTGCCAGACCGTCCGGTTGAGAATGATTTCCATGTGGCGCAGCAGGCCAAGGCCGCCCTTGCCAGCGCTGTGTTTTTCATCGGTGGAAATGGCCCGCATGATCTGACGCACGGCCTCCAGCAGCACGATGCCGTCCTCAGCGGGGCCTGTGAAATCACCATAGAAATCCGCTTTGGGCGAAACCCGCAGACGGGCGCGCAAGCTGTTTCCATCGCTGCCAAGATCAGCCAGCAACACGTTTCGCGCATGGCTTTTGTTAACCCGCGCCTTGCTGATCCGCCGTCCGATTGCCGGCTCGCGCAAGGCTTCACCGCTGCGTTGCCGGGTGTCTGCATCACTGTCGGCAAACACCAAATGCCCTTGCGCAACAACCAGCCCCGCCTGCGTGACCTCGCCGCGATATGCATGCGCAGACTCTGGATCGGCACGCAGGCTTATCTCTGCCGCCTTTTTGGCGCAGACCGCCGGAAAATCGAAGCGCAACTGGCGCATGAACACAGCGGCGCGGGGATCGAGACCCTGCTGGTGCAATGCCGTTGCACGGCCCAACTGGCACATGGCCTCGGCCAGTTGCAGACCCGAAACATGATCCAGCGGATGATCAAAGAACAGTGGATGCGTTTCGTCTATCACCAGTTGGGCTTGAGACTGCGGGGCTTTGCCAAGGTGCAGCACCGGATAGGCAATGGTTATATTCGCCTTGTTCTGCTTCTGGCCCTGGGCATACAGGTGCAGATCGACAATCTCCGGCGTGTCCGGCCTGGTGTCATGCCCATCGCTGTCAGCAATGGCCATGAGCGCGCGCAGGCTTTTGGCCTGCAACAGCCGGTCAGCCTTGTCGCCGAGGTTCAAATCCGGCATGGCGGCTGTCAATCGGCTCACCAGCGTCATCATGCCAATACTGTCAAAGCCGAGTTCGCCAAAAGTGGCATCGGGCGTGATCACGTCAGGAGACAGCCCCCGATACTCTGCCGCAATCCTGATCAGCGTCGAGGCCAGCCCGCCTTGATCGGCAAATGGCACGACGGCAGGCGCGACGGGCAAAGGCAAGGCCGTGCCCACCCAATAGGGTTTGCATTCAAAGGGATAGGTGGGCAAGCACAGCTTGCGCACGGGCTTGGCCCGAAACGCCTGCCAATCGACCGCAACACCCTCGACCCAAGCCTCGCTCGCACGGCAAAGATCGCCCGCCCGTGC
>CAJYRE010000558.1 GCA_913776675.1 Rhizobiaceae bacterium | reverse complement strand
CTTTACTGGATTGGGTATTTCCCAGCTAAATTGCGCTGATCGCCTTGCACGGCTGGCTTTGGTCGTGCAGTCTGCCTTTATATTCAATGGGCACTGGAGGCGCATTTGGCTCGGCCATATTGCATCTATGATGTTTTTACAGAAAAAAAATTAAGCGGTAATCCGCTTGCAATCGTATTGGATGCTGATGGTCTGGATGATCAGGCCATGCAGGCTATCGCCGGTGAGTTTAACCTGTCTGAGACCGTTTTTGTGTTTCCGTCCGTTAATCCGGCTCATGCGGCGCGTATTCGTATTTTTACGCCGGGTCGGGAATTGCCCTTTGCCGGGCATCCCACCGTTGGCACGGCCATCGCCTTGGCAGAACGTGCCCATGAGGGCAGGGATCGACCTCTGGATATTGTCTCCGTGCTGGATGAAAAAATTGGCCCAGTACGCTGTGCGGTCAGCTTGCGGGCGGGCGAGGCGGGCTTTGCCGAATTTGATCTGCCGAAAACCTCTGCGCAGCTTCATTTTTCGGTTGATCGTCCGGCTATTGCCGAAGCGCTTGGATTGTCGTTGAGTGATCTGTGCTTTGGCAATCATGTTCCATCGATATGGAGTGCCGGAGTGCCGTTTTTGCTGGTGCCGGTCAATACGTTGGCGGCCGTGGAAGGGGTGGAGTTTGATCCACAGCTCTGGGAGCGCACGGCACCCTTTTGTGATGGGGCTTTGGCCTCGGCCTATGTCTATTGCCGGGGCGGTGTACACCATGCTTCTCACTATCATACGCGGATGTTTTCACCCGATATGGGCATTGCCGAAGATCCTGCCACAGGCTCTGCCGTTGCGGCGCTTTCCGGAGCCTTGCATTATTTTGATAGCCTCTCGGATGGGCATTATCCGCTGTTGATTGAACAGGGGCTGGAAATGGGGCGGCCATCCTTCATTCATCTGCATATTGACTGCAAGGAAGACAAGGTTTTTCGGGCCCGGATTGGCGGCAAGGCAGTGCGTATTGCTTCTGGTATTCTGGACTATTGATATTGTTTGGTTTTTCACCATTTTGATTTTTTCCTCACTTTCTCGCGTTTTTTTAAAAAAGGACGCTAGACAAGGTGAGAGAAGCCCTTTATATCCCCGCTCACGCCAGCAGCGAAGCAAGCAAACTGGTGGCGTACGGGTGATTAGCTCAGTTGGTAGAGCAGCTGACTCTTAATCAGCGGGTCGTAGGTTCGAGCCCTACATCACCCACCATGGCGTAAATGAAGAAAATATTAAGAAAATCACTGTGTTTCTTGATGTTTATTCTTTGTTCTGAAGTTTTTTCAAAGTTCATTTTTCGTTCTTGGATTTTGTCCATTTCCCCCTGAAAAAGGCTGTGGATAACTGTGGATAACCCATTTGTGCTGCATCTGTTTTCTGGACGTTTGCGCGAATCGTCCGCGGTTTCTGCTGTTTGCACATGATGCATTGTCTCTTGGTGCAGCATACGCAGAAATGCCCGAATTCAGCCGCAACAAAATATGATGTTATTTATATTGCCGCATTGGCAGGGTAAGAAAACGACACATCCGATTCGTGGTTGCGTTTTCGGCAAAGCGGGCTCACTTGCCTGCGGCAAACTCTAAAAAAGGGACAATGGTTTGCAGCGCGTTAAGATATTTCTTGCGGCACTTTTACTTCTGCCTTTCCTGGTTTTGAGTGCAGTGCCAATGGCGGCTTTTGGCCTCGCGGTGCCTGCCATGGCGCAGGATAACGTTTTTGCCGAGAGCGATGTCATATCCAAGGCGTCGGCTGATCTGGACGGCAAGGAAAAAAAACTCGATTCGTTGCGTTCCAGCCTGTCTGCGCCAAATCTCAATGACCGCGATCTTCTGGCGCAAAAAGCCAAGCTTGATGATGTCATTGCCGCTTTGGTGATCCTAAAAAGCCAGATTTCGCCGCGTCTGGATGAAGTGACTGCGCGGTTGACAGATCTTGGTGCGCCGCCCAAGCAGGGTGATCCTGTCGAAGCGCTGGAAGTGACCAACCAGCGCAACAAGCTGACGGTACAGAAGACAAAAATCGTCAATATTCTGGCGCGCATTGATGACATCAACAAGGTTGCCACGGATCTCTCCAGCAAGATTTCCGCCGCCCGGCGCGCCCTGTTTACGCAGGAGTTGTTTGCCCATGCGGATGTGTCCCTTGATTCCATGGGGGTCGCTGTCGGAGCAATTGGGCCGGAATATTCGCAACTTGTCGATAATCTGACCAACTGGCTGGGTTTTGTCTTTCGTGTGAAAGCAATCTCGCTTGCATCGGCCTTGCTTTTATCGCTGATCATGATGCTCGGCTTGCGGGTTATTCTGCACCGTATTTTTGGACCCATTATCGAGCGTGGCAAGCAGGAGCAGGACCCCTCCTACATGAGCCGTTTTTCGGTGGAGTTCTGGGTGACAATCCTGCCATCGCTGGCGGTGAGTTTCTTTCTGATTTCCAGCTTTCTGTTTCTGGATATGTTCAATGTGCTGCGGCCCGATATTCGCCAGATCATTGGCGCATTTTTCGGGTTTTGCGGGCTTGTTTTCTTTTCCGTGCGTCTGGCTCTTGCCGTGTTTAATCCGGCATCGCCAAAGTGGCGGCTGTTGCATGTGACAGATCAGGGCAGTTACCGACTGGTTGTTGCCTTTGTGATCATGGCTGTTGTCAACGGTCTGGATTATGTTCAAAGCACCATTTCCGAAGTGCAGGGCTGGCCTGTTGAGCTGACCGTATTGAAAGGGCTTTTATCGGCCATCATTGTTGGCGCGGTCTTGATTCTTGTGTCGTTCATCAGGCCGCGACCTCCCAAGGCTGAAGATGATGTGCCGCGTGGTCGCGCATGGCCGCCTCTGGTTGCCGCTTTGATGCGCATTCTCGGCTGTGCTACCATCTTTTCTGCGCTGTTGGGCTATGTTGGATTGGCGCGGTTCATTGCCACGCAAATCGTGCTGACGGGCGGTTTGCTGTGTACAATGTATATTGGCATTCGCTCCGGCAAGGCGGTTTCCGAGCGTGATCGCTTTGCTGAAACCGTTGTTGGCCGCTATATCCAGCGAAAGTTTTCCATTGGCCCTGTGGCCATGGATCAATTGGGCATTCTGGCGGGGCTGCTGATTTATGCTCTGGCGGCAATCATTGGTGTGCCCCTGATCATGACATCCTGGGGCTTTCAGCCACCGGACATTCGCCTGTGGATTTATAATCTTT
>CAJYRE010000557.1 GCA_913776675.1 Rhizobiaceae bacterium | reverse complement strand
GCCACAGGGTGGCTGCATTGGAAGTGATGCGCACATCATATCCGGCACGGCTGAGCGCCTGGTTCAGAACTGTACGAATGGCGGCATCATCATCGGCAACAAGAATGGTGGCGGTCATCTGGTTTTTCCCGTGTCTTTGGCAGGCGTTGCGTCATCCTCTGCCGCTTCTCTGGAAACAGGCATCAGCACGCGAAAGGTTGTGCGGTTGGTCTGGCTGTCACATTCCACAATGCCGCCATGGCCTCCGATGATTTTGGCAACGAGCGCGAGTCCAAGCCCGGACCCGTTGGTTTTCGTGGTGATAAACGGATCGAAAAGATGCGGCAGAAGATCCTGCGGCACGCCCGGACCATTATCATGCACACAAAACTCCAGCGGCAGCGAAATCTTCTCACGCGAGCCTGCAACAGAAAGCCGGATACCGGGCCGATAAGCTGTTGTCAGTTGAATTTCGCCATCGGGCCGATCTCCAATCGCCTCGGAGGCATTTTTGATCAGGTTGAGAAACACCTGCACCAGTTGATCACGATTGGCAAAAACCGGCGGCAGCGACGGATCGTAACTCTCGGTGATTTTCAAATGTCGGGCAAAACCTGCCTGTGCAATGGCTTTAACGTGATCCAGAACCGAGTGAATATTTACCGAGGTGCGGTCCACCGGACGCTCATCGGAGAAAATTTCCATACGGTCCACCAATGACACGATCCGGTCGGTTTCATCGCAAATCAACCGTGTCAGGTTGCGATCTTCGTCGGGCACGGATGTTTCCAGCAATTGGGCAGCACCGCGAATGCCCGACAGCGGATTTTTGATCTCATGGGCCAGCATGGAGGCAAGCCCGGTCACAGAACGGGCTGCGGCACGGTGAGTCAATTGCCGATCAATCTTGTCGGCCATCGAGCGTTCCTGAAACACCACCACAACAGAACCCGCCTCGCCCACCACGGGTGCCACATACAAATCCACCAGCTTGTCCTGGCCCAGACGGGGAGAGCTGAGATCCACGCGATATTCATTCACCGGCGCGCGCCGCTCTCTCACCTGCTCAATCAACTCCAGAAGCGGACTGCCGAAAGGAATGAAGGTCGAGATTTTATACCGGGCCAGATGGCTGGCGCTGGCACCAAAAAAGGCTTCCGCTTCCCAATTGGCAAAGGCAATCAAGCCTTCGGGATCAACCAGTACAACGGGATTCTGAATGGCGTTCAACACCGCCATGGCCAGAGCGTTGCTCGTGCCTTTTGCTTCTTCTTTGCTCATGCAGCCTCTTCCTGCGGTGCGCAAACCGCGCTGGCCAAAGCTTCATACAAGCGCTTGGCCACAAATTCCGGGTCTTTGGATGTCATGATGGCCGCTTTTTCCTGCTGGGAGAGAACCGCGCCGTGGCGCTCCAGATACCATGCCACATGTTTGCGGGCGTGTCGTACGCCGACATCCGCACCGTAATGGTCCATCATTAAACGGTAGTGCTCCACGGCAATGGCAGGAATATCAGTCGCAGCGGGGCCAGGGTGCCCAGCCAGTACGCCCGTATGCCATGGCCGTCCCTGACAGCCACGCCCGAGCATGACAGCATCCGCACCCGAACGACGCAGAATATCTTCCACATCAGCGCTGGTTTGCACATCACCATTGGCAATGAGCGGAATGGAAATGGCCTCACGCACGGCGGCGATGGCATCCCAATTGGCCTTACCTTCATAAAATTGCATGCGGGTGCGGCCATGAATGGTAATGGCCTGCACACCAGCCGCCTCTGCCCTGCGCGACAAGTCCGGTGCATTGATTGATGCATCATCCCAGCCAAGCCGCATCTTGACGGTGACTGGAACAGAAACCGCTTTCACCGTTGCCTCAATCAACGCCAGCGCCACATCAGGCTCGCGCATCAGGGCTGAGCCAGCATAACCACCAATAACCTTTTTGGCGGGACAGCCCATATTTATATCAATAATGCCTGCACCATTGGCCTCGGCAATTTTCGCAGCCTCTGCCATCCAGCGCGGCTCACGCCCGGCGAGTTGCACCATATGCGGAGTCAGCCCCGCTCCCTTGAGACGTGACCAACTTTCTGCTGCATTAAACACAAGCTCACGGCTGGCAACCATCTCGGTCACCACCAGCCCTGCCCCGTAGCGAAAAGCCAATTGCCGAAAGGGTAAATCGGTGACACCCGACATGGGCGCAAGCACAACCCGATTGCGAATGGCAACCGATGCTATGGCAAAAGCTTGGTCAGGGCGCGGATATGACAAGTGACTATCTTTCGTGCAGACTGTCTATATGCCCGATTTTTAGACATAAAAAACCGCAATGCCAAGCCCTTTCCGGGCAATACAGATATTTTTTCAAGCATATGCTGGAAAATCGTAAACGGCACCGATAGACAAGGGCAAAGAGTTTACAACGCTGGAAAGTTTATGGTGCATACTAAAACGGATGGAGCAAGGTCAACGGCGGTGATATTGGTCGCCGCTGGTCGCGGTGAACGTGCAGGTGCCTCCAGTGAAGGGCCGAAGCAATACCGCCGCATTGGCGGTAAACCCGTGATTGTTCACACGCTGGAAAAGTTCCATACTCTTTTGCCCGATGCCTCTTTGGTGGTTGTTATTCATCCTGATGATGAGGCTTTGCTCAGCAATGCCTTGACGTATGCGCCGCATCTTCAACGCACTATCATGATCACCCATGGCGGCAAAACGCGGCAGCAATCGGTTCTGGCTGGACTTGCGGCTTTAGAATCTGCACCACCGCAATGGGTGATGATTCATGATGCCGTGCGCCCGTTTTTTGATCAGCCGATGCTGGAGCGAATCATAAATGCGCTTGCTGGCGGTGCAGAAGCCGTCTTACCCGCCATGCCGGTGGCTGATACACTCAAACGCGGCAGCGAGAGCGGCCATGTCAGCGATACTGTTTCACGCAGTGGACTTTTTGCCGCCCAGACCCCACAAAGCTTCACTTACGCCAAAATTCTGAGTGCTCACAAAAAAGCCGCCGAGACCGGGCGCGATGATTTTACCGATGATGCCGCCATTGCCGAATGGGCGGGTCTGCCCGTGCTGCTGGTGGAAGGCTCTGCTGACAATATCAAACTGACCGTAAAGCGAGATCTTGAAATGGCCGACGCCCGCCTTATCCCCACGCTCCTGCCCGATGTGCGCACCGGCAATGGCTATGATGTTCACCAATTGGTGCCCGGCGAAGGTGTCACACTCTGCGGCATATTCATTCCCCACACACAGGCTTTGAGCGGCCACTCCGATGCTGATGTGGCGCTGCATGCGCTCACAGATGCACTTTTGGCCACCTGTGGCGCGGGCGATATTGGCGATCATTTCCCGCCGTCTGATCCGCAATGGCGCGGTGCCGCCTCGCGCATTTTTCTGGAACATGCCGCCAAAATCGTGCGCGATGCAGGCGGCACCATCATGAATGCCGATATTTCGCTGATTGCCGAAGCACCAAAAATTGGTCCGCATCGCCTCACCATGCGGGAAAAGCTGTCGGAGATTCTGAATATCTCGCTGGATCGCTGCTCGGTCAAAGCCACCACCAATGAAAAAATCGGCTTTGTGGGCCGTGGCGAAGGCATTGCCGCCATTGCAACGGCAACCGTGGTTTATCAGGGCAAAACTCCATGAGCCTGTTTCCCGCTGATCTCGAACAGATGGCTCAAAGTTTGATTGCTGATTTCAGCAAACGGGGCCTGACCATTGCCACCGCCGAATCCTGCACAGGCGGCCTGATTGCCGGGCTTTTGACCGAAATTGCCGGATCATCCGCTGTGGTGGATCGCGGCTATGTGACATATTCCAATCAGGCCAAAATGGACCTGCTGGGCGTGCAGGTGACGACATTGGAAACCTATGGGGCCGTGTCGCGCGAAACAGCTCTGGCCATGGCCCACGGCGCGCGCTATCGCTCCGGTGCTTCCACTGCCGTTGCTGTCACCGGCATTGCCGGACCGGGCGGTGGATCAGCGGAAAAGCCCGTTGGCCTTGTCCATCTCGCCGCCGTGGCCAGAACCGGAAAAATACTGCACCGGGAAATGCGCTATGGCGATCTGGGGCGTGAGAATGTTCGCTTGGAAACCATCAGAACTGCGCTTGAGCTGTTGCAGACACTTTAAACAGGTTGTGAGAAGAGATTTCTTCCAACAACAGCAAGGTCATAAAGGCGATATTCAATGAAATTCTGGCTGATTTTCAAACACGCAATCAAACAATTGGTTGGCAACCGGCGCGTTGTCGCCCAGATTATTCTGCCCGCTATTGTTATCGATTTTGCGGTGAATGCGCTGATCTCGCACGAATTTCTCTTTATGTCATTCGAGACATTTGATCGAATGGGGAAATACGCATATCTGTCGGAAACAGATGCCATCGGACAGACAGAAAAATTTATCCCGTTTGTCGTGCAGACAATCTTGGGGTTGTCTGTGGCTGTGCTGTGGCATCGTTACGTTTTGTTGAATGAAAGGCCCACCATGGCCAGATGGTTTCAACCCGGCAGAATGTTTGCTTATTTTCTCACCGGCATCTTATTGTTCCTCCCGATTATAGTGACATCGGCGCTGTTTTTGCTCTCATTCTCGTTTATGACCTATGCAGGCAAGGCAGACGATGGCCTTCTTTTTTCGCTTATTCCGTTCGGATTAAGTCTGCTTTTGGTGATTCTCTTCATGGTCTGGTTCCGCTTAGCCACTGTACTGCCAGGGGTGGCGCTGGGCGCAAAAACATCCGTGCGGGAGATCTGGACGAAAACAAAAGGCCAAAAATTTACATTTTTCGGGCTTGGGGTCGTTTTGGTTGTCGTGACCGGGCTTTTAAATACTGAGATCGCTTTTTATCTCAATTTGCCCCTTATGGTCTCTATCGGCTTGCGCGCCATATCGACTTATCTGCAAACCATCATTTTTCTGTCCGCGCTCACCACGCTCTATGGCCATTATATTCAAGGACGACCGCTGGTGCGATAGCACCGAGTGAAAAGCTCACCCGGCCCCGTAAATCTTATCAGCCCGCGCCTCAAACGCCTCGGTAAACATGCGAAAAGCGCGGTCGAACATCGACCCCATCAGGGCACCGAGAATGCGGCTTTTGAATTCGTAATCGATAAAGAAATGCACCGTGCAGCCACCGTCAGACGTTTCTTCAAACCGCCAGCGATTGTCGAGATATTTGAACGGGCCTTCGATATATTTCACATCAATGGCGCGTTCATCGGGCTTGAGCAGCACTTGCGTGGCAAATGTCTCGCGGATGGCTTTGTAGCCCACCGACATATTGGCAATCAGCAATTCCTTGCCGTCGCGCTCCTTGCGGGACTGGATGGACAATGCCTCGCAGAGCGGGACAAATTCGGGATAGCGCTCAATATCGGCGACCAGCGCATACATGCGGTCAGGAGCGTGCTTGACAATACGGCGAGTTTCAAACTTTGGCATACGTGGCACTTAAGCCTGTGCGCCGACAAGATCAAGAAGCTGCGACACTTCGCGCCGGGATTTTAACACCAAAACCGGCACTTGCGGGCCGTATAGATCGAAATTGCGGATAAAGATGGGAGCGTGTTTGTGCTCGAAGTTCCAGATATAGGAGAGAAATTCGCGGTCTGGCCACTTTTCGACGCATCCCGCAGCCATCGAAATTCTGGTTTTACCATAATTTTGGAACGAGCGTGTGTAAACTCCCAGCAAACACCGCCAACGAGGCATCCGCACCCAAAGCACAATATCAGTCCTTGGCAAACGCAAATCAAAACTGGATGGATTGCTGCCATCCAGCAACCAACGCTCTTCCATGACTTTTTGCGAGATTAGCATCCGTTGCTGATCGCGGGGCCGCGCCTTCCATCCAGGCAACCAGAAAAAGTCACGGTCCATCGACACGAATGGAAGAGAAAATCTCTCGCACAACTTCAGGGACAAGGTACTCTTTCCGCCACCAGAACAGCCAACAACCATCACCCGATTACTGTTTTTCAGAATTTCGGCCGCATCTTCCAGATTTTGCACATAATGCACCATGACTTAAACCTCACGGGTGGATTTTGGCCAATTCCGACAACAGCTCTGCACTTTGCTTGCGGGATGTCACCACAATCACCGTAAGACCGTCGCGTGCCTTCTCAAACTGCTCCTGAAACTGCGGCACTTCTTTGGCTTCGAAATTCCAGATGTATTTCAAAAATTCCCAGTCGATCTTTTCGGGACAACCTTCCGCCATTTCCGGCCGCACCTGTCCTCGGTGTTTCAGCCAGCGGGACACAACCCCATACATCGAGGCGTAGCGCGGTGGGCGCATCCAGATCACCAGATTGCAACGCGCCAAGCGCGCTGGCAAGGTGCCGGGGCTGTTGCCATCGATGATCCAGCGCTCGCCTGCAACAAAGCCCTTCATCCGCTCAATCGCTTCGGGACGAGGCCGGAGTTGCCAGCCCGGAAGCCAGAACACATCACGATCCATAGAAATATAGGTGAGATTTAAACGGCGGCACAGCACCTGAGACAGCGTGCTCTTGCCGCTACCAGAGCAGCCGACCACGCAGATGCGTTGAGCGTCTTTAACAAGACTTGCCGCTTCAGGGCCAGTTTTGAGATATTTTACCAAATCCGTCGCCCCAAAATCTCGACACCCGACGGTTATAAGCGTCGGGTCTCAAAACACACAAGACTGTT
>CAJYRE010000556.1 GCA_913776675.1 Rhizobiaceae bacterium | reverse complement strand
TGTCAGGGGGGCATACTTCGGTGAGGGCCGAAACATCCTGTCCAAGGAGACGCTATGAAGGATTGATCTTGTTCTTTTGAGGCACTCTCCACCCATGACAAAAACTCGCTTTATGCATGAATTGGCTCTTCTTCTCCTGCTGGCAACCCTCTGGGGAGCCGCCTACAGCTTCATTCGCATCGGGGTGGCAACCATTCCGCCCATCACGCTGATTGCGGCGCGAACATTGCTGGCGGGCGGCTTCTTGTATGTGATCTTGCGCCTGCGCAAGCTGTCCTTGCCCACGGATCTGGCAACGTGGAAGCGCTTTGCCATACAAGCCTGCCTCAACAGCGCCGTGCCCTTTACGCTGATTGCCTGGGCCGAACAGCATGTGAATGCCGGTCTTGCAGTGATTCTCAATGCGCTGACCCCGATTTTTGCCTATTTGATCACCGCCACCCTGACCCGTCATGAGAGCGTCAGTCTGCGCAAGCTGGCCGGTGTGCTGCTGGGCATTGCCGGAACCGGTCTGATTGTGGGCATGAATGCCCTGAACGGCACAGAAAGCCAGCTTCTGGCACAATTTGCCGTCATCCTGGCATCCGTTTGCTATGCCACGGGTGCCATTTTTGGCCGCAATTTCAAACAGCTTGATCCGATGATGCCCGCAGCGGGCTCCCTGATTTGTGGCAGTCTTCTGCTGATGCCCTTCAGTCTGCTGATTGACCGGCCATGGACGCTTACGCCCTCGGCTGCCTCGCTTCTGGCTTTGCTGGCGCTGGCCATTTTTTCCACGGCTTTGGCCTTTGCCATTTATTTCCGCTTGATCGAGACACTCGGCTCGATTGCCACAACATCACAGGCTTATTTGCGCGTACCGATTGGCGTTGGTCTTGGGGTGGTGTTCCTGAAAGAGGAGGTCAGCCCCACCTTGCTCATCGGCCTTGTTCTGGTGATTGCCGGTGTGATTGCCATGACATTGCCCGGCCAATTCCTGCTGCGGCTGATCAGGCGTGGCCAGCCGTCGGGCTCAAGGTTGCCGCACTGACACCAATCATCGCCAGGGCCCGATCATATTTGCCCTGCAAATCGCCATCAAAAATCAGGTCTTCGGTGGCGGCACAATTGAGCCAGCCATTGTTGGCAATCTCCTGCTCCAATTGGCCGGGGCCCCAGCCTGCATAGCCCAGAAGCATGGTGGCTTTGGCCGGGCCACGGCCATCAGAAATGGCGCGGACAATATCCAGCGTCGATGTCAGCAAAATATCATCACTGACCGGAATGCTGCTGTCACTGATATAATCTTCGGAATGCAGCACAAAACCACGCCCTGATTCCACCGGACCACCGCTCTGAATGGGAAAATTGCGCGTATTGTCCGGCAGCATGATGGCATCATGCTGATCAATCATCTTCAGATGCAGCAGAATATCGGCAAATGTCACGGGCTGAGGCCGGTTGATGATAAAGCCCATGGCACCCGCCGATGTATGGGCACAGATATACACAACACTGCGGGTAAAATTTCCATCCGCCATGCCCGGCATGGCGATCAGAAACTGACCATCGAGAAATCCACGCTCACGATCAGACGTCAGGTTTGAAAATGCCATGCTGCCTCCATGGTTCTGGGAACATCAATGGTCTGGGCGAAACATGTTTTCGCATCATGACAAGATGGGCCATATCGGCCCGGCAATCAACCAAAAATGATAATATAAGCGCAAGGCGTGACTGGCAGGATGCCCATAACCCCATTAAACGGAAGACATGACAGATTTTTCTTTTCTCATGAAAACCATGCGGTCTGCCCTGCTCATGGGTATTTTCATCGCTGCCGGCCTCACAGCGGCCAATGCCGCCAGTTCTGCCTGGGCCACAAGTGATGGCGGGCGGATGCGGCTGATTGTGCTGCCACCCGCCCCTGATGGCACACGGCAGGCAGGCTTGCAGATTGAGCCGAAAGCCGAGTGGTTCACCTATTGGCGCGAGCCGGGCGATTCCGGCATTCCGCCGCAGCTCACCGCAGCCCCCAGCAGCAATGTCACACTGTCGGCGCTGAGCTTTCCGGTACCCAAGCGCGTGGATCTGGGAAAAGTGCGCGATGTGGGCTATGACAGCCCCGTGGTGTTTCCCTTCACCCTGACCAGACCCGAAACAGACCAGCAGGCTCCGCTGAAAATCACCGCCTTTATAGGCGTGTGCAAGAATATCTGCATTCCGTTTCAGGCGGAACTGTCTGTGGATCTCAGCCATGCAGAAACCACGGATGTGGCGGAAGCACAATTGATTGACAAGGCAAAAGCCAAGCTGCCCGCCACCCCCACCGAGGATTTTTTTGTCTCGGGCTTTCACATGGCCGATGATCTTTCCAGTCTGGATGTCAATCTTCGTCTGCCGGAAGGCTCAAAAGACCAGCCCCGCATTCTGGTAACCGGGCCGGATGGCTATCTTTTCACAGAATATCAAACCCTTTCCAATCAGGGCACCCAGCGGGCTTTGCGCATCCCCTTGCCCAAAATGCCCCGCAATTATTCCATCTCGGGTAAAACCTGGCACATTCTGGTGGTTGCAGGCAATAAACGCGCCATGGAAGCCCCCCTTGCCTTCGAAACAACGCACCCTATAGTGCAGCCCTGAGGCAAAACACTGTTTGCCAAAAGCTATATGAGGAGAGTTTCGATGACCATCGCTATCGGTGATACGCTTCCAAACGCAACTTTCAAGGAAAAGACAGCAGACGGTCCGGTGGAAGTCACCACCGATGATCTGTTTAAGGGCAAGAAAGTGGTGGTTTTTGCCGTGCCCGGTGCTTTCACCCCCACCTGCTCGCTCAACCATCTGCCCGGCTATCTGGAACACCGTGATGCTCTGCTGGCCAAAGGTGTGGATGATATTGCCGTAATCTCGGTCAATGACTGGCACGTCATGGGCGCATGGGCGCAACATTCCGGCGGCATGGGCAAAATTCACTTTCTGGCCGATTGGGACGCCAGCTTCTCCAAGGCCATTGGCCTATCCATCGATCTGACAGCGGGTGGTTTGGGCGTGCGCTCCAAGCGCTATTCCATGCTGGTGGAAGATGGCGTGGTGAAAAGCCTCGACATTGAAGAAAACCCCGGTCAGGCCACCGTATCATCGGCAGAAGCCATGCTGGAACGCCTCTAGAGCATTTCAGTGTTTTTGGGAAACACTGAAATGCTCTCAATCTTTGTTTTTACGCATTTCCGGACGGAAAACCGCTAGGCACTTTTCCTGGAAATGCTCTAATTCCAATCACGAAAAGTTGAGACCAGGCCCTGAAAGTGCAGCACTTTCAGGGCCTTTTCTGTGAATCACCATCCCCGGAATATTTCAATCCGTCTCTTGCCATGTCTTTGCCACATTTGTTATACCATTACACGTAACGTTATTACATGTATGGAGTACGGTGTGACGCCGGATCAAGATCCTCTGATTCCAAGCCTGCTGGCACGTTCGGCCCTGACGCGGGTTGGTGTCGCGCTGATGCTGATTGCCGTGACATGGCTTGGCATCCAATGGGCGGTGGCATTGCAATGAGCGCTCCCATCATCACCTTGCGCAATCTCACCGTTGCTTATGACCGTCATCCGGCTGTGCATCACATCAGCGGCACGGTTGAGCGCGGCAGCCTCACGGCCATTGCCGGCCCCAATGGCGCGGGTAAATCCACGCTTCTCAAGGCCATCATGGGCGAGTTGCGGCCCGCTGAAGGCGCAGTCGAACACACTCTGGCCCGCACGGATTTTGGCTATCTGCCGCAGGCGGCTGACATCAACCGGCGCTTTCCCATGTCTGTGCTGGATACCGTGCTTCTGGGCGCATGGCGCAACAGCGGCGCATTTGGCGCTGTCAGCCGTGAAGATCGCAACCGGGCGCGGCTTGCGCTGCAAACCGTTGGGCTTGAGGGCTTTGAAAAACGGCATATTGGCGCGCTCTCAGCCGGGCAGTTTCAGCGCGTGCTGTTTGCCCGGCTGCTGTTGCAGGATGCCAAAGTGATTTTGCTGGACGAGCCCTTTACCGCCATTGATGCCCGCACCACCCGCGATCTGATTGATATTATTCACAACTGGCATAGCGATGGCCGTACCGTGATTGCCGTGCTGCATGATTTTGATCAGGTGCGCAGCCATTTTCCACAAACCCTCTTGATTGCCCGTGAAATGGTAAGCTGGGGCCAAACCGAAGAGGCGCTCTCCCCTGCCAATCTGCTCAAAGCGCGCGCCATGGCCGAGCGCTGGGATGACAATGCCGAAGTTTGCCGCCCGGACACCGCCTCCACACAAAGGCCCGCCGCATGACAGCCTATGATCTGTTCATCGCGCCTTTTGTGGATTACGGCTTCATGCGCCGGGCGCTGATGGCAGCCTTTTGTCTGGGGCTTGGTTCCGGCCCGATTGGTGTTTTTCTCATGCTACGGCGTATGAGCCTTGTGGGTGATGCCATGAGCCATGCCGTGCTGCCCGGTGCGGCCATTGGTTATCTGATTGCCGGTTCACTGTCATTGACGGCCATGGGGCTGGGCGGGCTGGTAGCCGGGCTTTCCGTGGCGCTGCTGTCGGGCTTTGTCAGCCGCTCCACCGTGTTGCAGGAAGATGCCAGCTTTGCCAGTTTCTACCTCACATCCCTGGCGCTGGGTGTGCTGATCGTGTCGTTGCGCGGCTCCAATATTGATCTTCTGCATGTGCTGTTTGGCACCATTCTGGCCATCGATAATGATGCGCTTTACCAGATCGGAGCCATTGCCTCGTTTTCGCTGCTGGTGATTGCCATCATCTATCGCCCGCTGGTGATTGAGTGCATGGACCCCGGCTTTCTGCGGGCTGTGGGCGGCAAGGGTCCGGTCTATCACTTCCTGTTCCTGTTTCTGGTGGTACTCAATCTGGTCGCCAGTTTTCAGGCGCTGGGCACGTTGATGGCCGTGGGGCTGATGATGCTGCCCGCCGCCATTGCCCAGCTCTGGTCGCGCAATCTGCCGGGCATGATGCTGATTTCCGCCCTGACCGGCATTGTCTCCAGCTATTTCGGTCTGATTGCCTCCTATCATCTGGAACTGGCCTCTGGCCCAACCATCATCATGACAGCCGCGCTGTTTTACGGCCTGTCGATTGTCTTTTCGCCCTCCGGCCTGTTGCCGCGTCTTTTCCCTCGCTCCCACCTGAAAGCATAGGTTCTACGCCATGAAACACAAAATGCTGCTGTCTGTTGCCCTGCCATTGCTCATGGCCGCATCCACCCTTTCGGCCCATGCCGAAAACCTCAAGGTTGTGGCTTCCTTCACCGTGCTGGCCGATGTGGTCAGCAATGTTGGCGGTGATCATGTCACGGTGTCCAGTCTGGTGGGTCCTAACGGCGACCCCCATGAATTTGAGCCTTCGCCAACCGATGCCAAGAAGCTGAAGGCTGCTGACATTGCCTTTGTTTCTGGTGAGGGGCTGGAAGGCTGGATGGATCGCCTGATCACCGCCTCTGGTTATAAGGGCAAGCCCGTGGTCGTCTCCGAGGGCATCAACACCCGCACCATGGAAGAAGATGGCAAGACCGTCACCGATCCACATGTGTGGAACAGCCCTGTGAATGTGAAGATCTGGGTGGCCAATATTGAAAAGGCACTGGCGGCTGCCGATCCGGCCGATGCCAAGGTGTTTGAAGCCAATGCCAAGGCCTATACCGAAAAGCTGGATGCCCTGAACGCTTACGCCCACAGCAAGCTGGATTCCATTCCTGAAAACGAGCGCAAGATTCTGACCAGCCATGATGCCTTTGGCTATCTGGGCCGCGAATATAAGGTTGAGTTCCTCTCGCCGCTTGGCCTGTCCACAGAAACCGAAGCCTCGGCAGCCGATGTTGCCAAGCTGATCGACCAGATCAAGGCCGAGCATATCAAGACCTATTTCTTTGAAAACTCCAATGACCCGCGTCTGGTCAAGCAGATTGCCAAGGCAACCGGGGCGAAGTCTGGCGGTGAGCTGTACGTGGAAGCGCTTTCAAAGAAAAACGGACCAGCCTCAACATACGAGAAAATGTTCCGCTACAACATCGACAAACTGGCTGAGGCCATGAAGGTATCAAGCTGACACCCCCCAAGGTCAGCATGATGTGGCCGCTCCGGGCAAAGCCCTACAGCTTTGGAGCGGCCTACTTTTTTCAAGATCTGATAAGCCTTGTCAGGCCTGCAAATCGAACACCAGAATGCCGGAAAGACCGCCATCGGTGGCAGCCACGATCCGGTCGCCCACGGCAATATGATCCGGATGGTTCAAATAAGCGTCCCGCGCTTTGACATCCTCAAAGGTCACGATAAAGCCATCGACAAAACCGCCATTCAACCCTTCGGGCGAAACATTGGCCCCGGCTTTGACATCCACCATTCCGG
>CAJYRE010000555.1 GCA_913776675.1 Rhizobiaceae bacterium | reverse complement strand
AGAATGGCTGATTGCTTGGCACCTTCAGCCCGCAGAATCTGGGCATTGCGGAAGCCTTCGGCTTCCAGCACCTGTGCGCGCTTTTCACGCTCGGCCTTCATCTGGCGGCCCATGGCGGCAACCAGATCGGTTGGCGGCTGAATATCCTTGAGTTCCACGCGGGTGACTTTGATACCCCAAGGGCGCACCGCATCATCCACCACCCGCAACAGCCGCTCGTTGATCACCTCGCGGTTGGAGAGCAATTCATCCAGATCCATCGATCCCATCACGGAGCGGATATTGGTCATGGTCAGGTTGACAATGGCATTTTGCAGGTTGGACACCTGATAGGCGGCTTCGGCGGCATTCAGCACCTGATAAAACGCCACGGCATCGGCAGAAACACTGGCATTGTCCTTGGTGATGACCTCTTGTGTGGGCACAGCCAGCACTTGCTCCATCACATTCATCTTGGCACCGATGGTTTCAATAAACGGTGTAATGAGGTTCAACCCCGGCTCCAGCGTGCGGGTGTAGCGGCCAAACCGCTCAATGGTGTAGCGATAGCCCTGAGGAACGGTTTTGATCCCGGCCAGAAGCACAAGAATAACAAAGCCAACCAGGGCGACGACGAGAATATCAAAGCCAGTCATGGGGATCTCAATTCCTTTGGAAATATTATTGAATATTTAGGCTATCACGCAGGTTTTACCAGTGCGCACCCCGCGGATTTCGCGTCATTGCCGCCGATCATTATTCATTCCGTGCAATTACCCGTTTGGGTGGGTTCCCTCCTGGCAGGATTTCCCCTATGAGAGCCACGGTTTTCACCACCGGTCGCAGCCTACCCGGATAAAACAAGGATTGAACCATGAAGACTCTCGTCGTCTGCTCTGACGGACTGGACTCCGTTTCGCTTGCCTATAAAATTGCAGCGGAACAGCAATTGATTGGCCTGCTTTCGTTTGATTACGGGCAGCGCCACAAGAAAGAACTGGAATTTGCCGCCCGTGCCAGTGCAGCACTGGGTGTGCCGCACCAGATTATTGACATCACCACCATTGGCCAGAGCCTCACCGGCTCGGCGCTGACGGATAATCTTGATGTGCCCGATGGCCATTATGCCGAAGACACCATGAAAATCACCGTGGTGCCAAACCGCAATGCCATCATGCTGGCCATTGCTTTTGGCGTGGCGGCAGCCCGCAAGGCCGATGCCGTGGCCGTGGCCGTGCATGGCGGCGATCACTTTATCTATCCCGATTGCCGCCCTGGCTTTATCAATGCGTTCCAGACCATGCAGAACCATGCGCTGGAAGGCTATGCGGATGTCACGCTGCTCTCGCCATTTGTGACGGTGCCCAAATCCGCCATTGTCACGGAAGGGGCCAAATACGGCACGCCCTTTGCCGATACGTGGTCCTGTTACAAGGGTGGGCAGCGCCATTGCGGCCGTTGCGGCACCTGTGTGGAGCGGCGCGAGGCGTTTCATCTGGCGGGCGTTGTCGATCCGACCGAATATGAAGACCCGGATTTCTGGCGCTCTGTTACCCCCGGCTTCAAAGCCGAGGAGGTGTGATCGTGTACCGCACGACCAAGGCGCTTCATTTTTCTGCCTCGCAATCATTGAAAGAGGGGTTGGCTGCCACGCGTGCGGTTCGGGAACGGGAAACGCAAAAAGAACTGGACCGGGTTGAGCCCGTGCGTGAAGGCACCATTCGCGTGAGCGAGATTTTTGGCCCGACCATTCAGGGGGAGGGCGCGGTGATTGGTCAGCCCACCATATTTGTGCGCACGGGTGGCTGTGATTATCGCTGTTCATGGTGTGATAGTCTCCATGCCGTAGATAGTCAGTTTCGCCAAAACTGGGCACCGATGCAGGTTGATGAGATCTGGGCGGAGGTAGAGCAACTCTCAGGGGGCGTGCCTTTGATGGTGTCGCTGTCCGGGGGCAACCCGGCCATTCAGCCGCTGGGCGCGTTGATTGCCCATGGGCACGCGCGCGGCTATCGGTTCGCGCTGGAAACCCAAGGCTCGATTGCGCGTAACTGGTTTTCCGATCTTGATGTGTTGGTGTTGTCACCCAAGCCGCCTTCCAGCGGCATGGATACCGATTGGGCAGCGCTGGCAGAGTGTGTTGACAAGGCCGAAGCCTCTGCCACAGGTCCGAAGACGGTGCTGAAGTTCATCGTGTTTGATGAGGCTGATTATCAGTATGCCAAGGCTGTCAGCGCCCGCCATCCGCATCTGGCCGTTTACCTTCAGCCGGGCAACCATACCCCGCCGCCGCCAGAGGATGACGATGCGGTGATTGATATGGACGGCATCATGACGCGCATGCATTGGCTGGTGGATCGGGTCATGGAAGATCGCTGGTTTGCGGCCACCGTGCTGCCGCAACTGCATGTTCTGCTGTGGGGCAACAAGCGCGGCGTGTAAACTTGCTGTGATGCCGCGCGTATTGAAATTTTCATGACATCTGTCACTTTGGCGCTGGTTGAGGAGCCAAACATGATGAATGTGGAGGATATTTCTTTATGCGGTTGCTTTTTTCCCTGCTTGTTGTGGCAGGTTGCGCTGTGAGCGTGCCTGCCGTTGCCCTTGATCTGCCAGCCTCACCGCCAGCAGATCGCCCCTTGAACGAGTTTGTTACGGCTGTCGAAAAAGACGGCTCCATTACCTTTCGGCTTTATGCGCCTTCCGCCAAATCGGTGTCTGTTGTCCTTGGTGCTGCGAATCCCTTGGCTCTGCAACGGGCCGATAACGGGGTGTGGAGTGTGAAAACCGAGCCGCTAAAGCCCAATCTGTATGAATATTATTTCAATATTGATGGCTTCCGCAGTATTGATACCGGCACCAATGCACCCAAACCGCAGCGGCAGGTGAACTCCAGCCTCATTCTGGTGCCCGGCAGCATTCTGGATACCCGCAACGTGCCCCATGGTGATGTGCGGTTGGTGACCTTGCATTCCAAGGCGCTGAAATCCGAGCGGCAAATGTATGTCTATACGCCGCCGGGCTATCGTGACACGTCCAAACCGCTTCCGGTTCTGTATCTCTATCATGGTTTTGGTGATACGGCGGCTTCATGGGTGGAACAGGGGCGAGCGCCGCAAATTCTGGATAATCTGCTGGCTGAGAAAAAGATCAGGCCGATGATTGTGGTTATTCCCGATACCGAAACCGATGTGCCAGAGGCAATCGCCGAGAATGTGCCGGGGGCGGAGCGTCGCAAGACATTTTATCCGGTCAATGCGGACGCTGCCGATCGGGAACTGCTTGAGGATCTTATTCCCTATATGAAGCGCCATTACCGTGTGCGCAGTGATGCCAAT
>CAJYRE010000554.1 GCA_913776675.1 Rhizobiaceae bacterium | reverse complement strand
CGGCAAGGCTTCAACCTCCTATGTGCAGCGAAGGCTTGGCATTGGGTACAATCGTGCCGCCTCGTTGATTGAGCGCATGGAGCAGGAAGGCATTATTGGTCCTGCCAACCATGCGGGCAAGCGCGAGATTTTGGTGCCGACCGAAGCAGATCATTGAAAGAAAGAGATTGAATCATAGATGGTAGAGGATTGCGCCCCATCGCAGCCGATCACGATGGTGTGTGCGTCATGATGATGCCGCCTTGCTCCCGCACGGTGGCGTTGATGAAGGAGAATCGAATGCGTGAAAAACCAGCCACAATGACGGGCGCTCGCTGTTTCAACCGCCGTGGGTTTATCGGCTTGTCCGCTGCGTGTGTGGCCACATTGGTATCCGGTCCATCGGCATTTGCGCAGGCTGAAACCAGCACGGCGCAGCGGATTGCCAATCACTTTGCCTCAGTGAAAACCATGATGGGCGAATTTGTGCAATTTGGCCCGCGCGGTGATCAGACGGCTGGCAAGTTTTATCTGGAACGTCCCGGCAAATTGCGCTTCAACTATGAGCAGCCATCACCGATGCGGGTGATTTCGGATGGGAATAATGTGGCCATCGGCAATCTGAAGATGAAAACCTGGGATGTTTACCCGCTGTCGAAAACACCGCTCAGCCTGCTGCTGTCGGACAAGATTGATCTGGGCCACCAGATGGTGCGGCAGGTGAAGGAAGAGCAGGATTTGACCACGATTGTGCTGGGCGACAAGAGCATTTTTGGCGATCAGACCATTACGTTGATGTTCGATCCGAAAACCTTTGAATTGCGTCAATGGACCGTGACGGATGCGCAAGGCAAGGATACATCGGTGATGATCTTCAATGTGCAGCAGGGTGTGAATTTCGACGATAAAGTCTTTGAAGTGCCCTATGACGACATCCGCAAGCGTGGATAAAACAGATTTTATTGCATGTGGAAAAGGCGTAGCCCGTTAAGGGTCTGCGCCTTTTTGCTGTTCAAGGCTGCCAGCATTGCTTAAACCCGATGATCATATGTGTTTTGCGACAAGACAAGGATTGTCTCGGCTATGGCCCTTTCCCTCTCCACCTGGAACATCAATTCTGTTCGTTTGCGGATGCCGATTGTCGAGCAGTTTGTGACCACTCATCAGCCGGATATTCTGTGTTTGCAAGAAATCAAATGCCAGAATCATGAGTTTCCCTTGGACGCCATTCAGGCGCTGGGCTACCCGCATGTGCTGGTGCATGGCCAGAAGGGCTATCATGGGGTGGCCATTGCCTCAAAACTGCCGATGGTGGAAGATCATCGGCAGGATTTCTGCGGTGTGGGCGATAGCCGCCATATTTCGGCGATTTTTGAAGCAGGCGGCAAGCGTATTCGTATCCATAACTTCTACGTGCCCGCCGGTGGCGATGAGCCAAACCGCGACATCAATCCCAAATTCGGCCATAAGCTGGATTTTATCGAGGAAATGAAGGCGCTTTCCGCCACGGCTGAGCCGGGCGTCTCGGCGATTCTGGTGGGTGATCTCAACATTGCGCCGCTGGAGCATGATGTGTGGTCGCACAAGGCATTGTTGAAAATCGTCAGCCATACGCCGGTGGAAACGGAAGGCCTGCTGGAGGTGATCCAGCGTGGTGGTTGGGTAGATCTGATGCGCGAGCTGGTCGATCCATCGCAAAAACTCTATACGTGGTGGAGCTATCGCGCCAAGGATTGGGACGCAGCCGACAAGGGGCGGCGTCTGGATCATATCTGGTCATCGCCAGACCTTCGCCCTGCGCTGAAGAGCATCGAGATTTTGCGAGATGCGCGTGGCTGGGAAAAACCGTCTGACCATGTGCCAGTAACGGTGCATTTTGATTTATAAGGGTATTTGACCTGTAAGGATTACTGGAACCGCTCTTCCATGCTTTTAACCCCGGTGGCCAGAGCCACGAGGTTTTGGCGAATCCGATCTTGCATGATGCCTGCCAGCCTTGGATATTCTTCCAGCAGGCGGTGAAACAATTGCCGTGGAATGCGCATGACTTCTGTCTCATCCAGCGCAACGGCGGTGTATTTGCGCTCCACCATGGTGGCCAGCGCCAGTTCTGACAGCATGGTTCCCGATCCGACGATGGCGGCCACCTGCGGCTGGCCATCACGCCCTGTATTGGACAGCTCAAACTGGCCGCGCACCACCACAAAAGCGCATTCGGCGGGAGAGCGCTCCCGAAACAGGATTTGTCCCGGACCCAGGTTGCGATGTTCTGCCCCGAAGGCGATCAGTCGCAATTCATCCTGCTCCAACCCGTGAAACAAAGGCAGGGCTGAAAGCAATTGCATATCATCGCTGAGCGCCATCGGCAGAAATCTCGTTTAAGGAATAATCTTGTATCCGCCGTTTTCCGTCACCAGAATTTCGGCGCTGGATGGGTCGCGTTCTATCTTCTGGCGCAGGCGATAGACATGGGTTTCCAGCGTATGGGTGGTGACGCCGGAGTTGTATCCCCAGACTTCTTCCAGAAGCACATCGCGGGTGACGACTTTTTGCCCGGCGCGGTAGAGATAACGGATAATGGCCGCTTCTTTTTCCGTCAGGCGGATTTTTTTGCCGTCTTCGGTGGTCAAAAGCTTCTGGCTGGGTTTGAACATGTAAGGGCCAACCGAAAAGGTGGCGTCCTCACTTTGCTCATGCTGGCGCAATTGCGCGCGGATACGGGCCAGCAGCACGGCAAATTTGAAGGGCTTGGTGACGTAATCATTTGCCCCGGCTTCCAGCCCCAGAATGGTGTCGGAATCGGTATCGTGCCCTGTCAACATGATGACCGGGGCCTTGAAACCACCCTTGCGCAGCAATTTGACGGCCTCGCGGCCATCCATATCGGGCAGACCCACATCCATGATCAGCAGGTCGACTTGCGCGTTGCGGGCGGTTTGC
>CAJYRE010000553.1 GCA_913776675.1 Rhizobiaceae bacterium | reverse complement strand
CAATTCCGGTGCCAATCTGGTCGCCAAAAACTGCACCGTGTATGTGGCGTCTACAGCCAATCCAGCTTTCATCATGAACGGTGGCGCGACAGTGGATACGGCAAAATTCTGCGTGAAGGGAACAAATTACATTCGCAATGGCGGAACACTGACCAACCTCACGTCCAATTGCGCCGTCTCACCGGATCCATACCCATCCTTGCCGGAACCCACGTTGCCCAATACGTGTACCACAAGCGGATCACAGGACGGCAGCACGCAATCTATCAAGCCTGGAATGCATTGTGATACAACCTTCAACGGCAGCCCGACGATTACATTCCAGCCGGGGCTGCACATCATTCGCGGCAGAATGATCATCAACAGCAATTCAACCGTGATTGCTAAAAACGTGACATTCTATTTCCCGGACGTCAACAGCGAGATCCGCATGAATGGCGGCATCACAATGACCGCAAGCGCGCCCACCTCTGGCCCTTACAACGGCTTGTTGATGTTTGAGAAAACCAGCGACGCCAGCAACAATGCAAACAAGCAGCAATATGTTTTCAATGGCTCCAATGGCGAAACGCTTGAAGGCATCATCCATCTGCCCAACCGCGATGTGACCTATAATTCCACCACAAATGTGACCAGTAAAATCACCTTGGTCGTCAATACGATGATCATGAATTCGTCAAAGTGGCAGGTTGCCCCCTACAGTGGCACCGCAGGCTCAGGCGACGGCACAGTGCGCCTTATGCGATGATCTCTCACATCACGCCTTCAACCCCAAACATGGAAGGCGTGATGTCGCCCAACGGGAATCACCCGCACCATGCGCGACAAGACTCGAACCATAGGCCATTGCAAAAGCGCTCCTGCATAATTCCTTAAATCGGAATCGCTTTAAGAAGAAAATGATGCAGCAGATTAAACGTGTTACAGCGTCCTTTGTGCCCTATATTTGGCGCACGGCGCTGTAGCAAAGCAACACTTTGCAAACACTGCGATGGCAGACAACGACTATGTAAATTAAGGAGATATTGGCTGGGGAACCTGGATTCGAACCAAGATTAACGGAGTCAGAGTCCGTCGTTCTACCATTGAACTATTCCCCAGCAGGGGCGGCGTCGCCGTCTTGTGAAACGGGCTTATAAACAAATGTCCGCTGAATGCAACTCCCTTTTTTGCAAAAAATCATCGGGTTTGAGGATATGGCTTTGCAGCCATGGTTCCGGTTATGACATTTTTGGATAAAAGGCTGTTTATATTGAATATGTTGCGCATTTTCTGCCACACCATACCCCCACGATAAACGCGGCGATTTTTTCGCGTTTGATGGTGTTTGACGCATTCATTCTGCAAGCATTTTAAAAAGCATTTGGAGAAGCTTGCTTAGCCTGCTACAATTTTACCAACGAAAATCAAGCAGCCGCCAGCGGCACACCGAATAAAGGTGGTGCGCGGCGCGATGGAAGACTTCAGTGGTAGACCCCGGCAGTGGCGACAAGCCGCCAAACAACGGGGCGTCGAAGGCAGACCGTGCGGGAGGCAAGCCCTCTCGGCGCGGCAGGGGAAGACGGAAAGGCCACAAGGCTGGAACGCCACCCTCCCCTGTGACGGAGAACCGGGCAGCGCAAGCTGTCGCGGAGCGACGCCCTATAGAAAATGACCAGCAGGTGCATGCCAAAAAGCGCAAGCGCCGAAGAAAGAATCGTGGCCAACAGCCCGCACCCTTGGCCTTGCCCACAGGTAGAGCCGATCAGGCATCATCCGGTGCCCATAGTGTGCGTGGAAAAGGCCAGCCCTTACCCTCTGACTCGTTTGAAAAACAGGACGCCAAGCCTGCATCTGCCGTGGCTGGCGATTATGTTGGCAAGAGCAAATCGTCCAGGCGGCGGCGTAAGGGCCGTGCGGCCAAAGCGGGTCAGGTGCGCCCGTTGCAGCCCAGCAAAACCTTACACAACAAGCCGCATTCTGCCAGCTATGCGCCCCCTGCGCTGAAGGCAGGCACCACAAACCATGATACATCGCAGGGGCGGCATGGCCAAAACAAGGGCAAGGTCGAGCAACGCGCCCACAGCCATCATGCTTATTTCGGCGATGAAGCGTCCACCGAATATTATGCAGCGCTTGATCTTGGCACCAACAATTGCCGTCTGCTGATTGCCCAGCCAACCCGCCCCGGCCAGTTCCGGGTGGTGGATGCCTTTTCTCGCATTGTGCGCTTGGGCGAAGGGCTGGCCACATCGGGTCGCTTGTCTGAAGAGGCCATGGACCGGGCCATTGAGGCGCTTAAAATCTGCGCATCCAAGCTGAATGGTGTCGAATTGCGCCGCAAGCGGCTGATTGCCACCGAAGCCTGCCGTGCAGCGGCCAATGGCGAAGAGTTTCTGGTGCGGGTCAAACGCGAAACAGGCCTTGATCTGGAAATCATCAACCGGGAAACGGAAGCCCGGCTGGCGGTTTCCGGCTGCTCCTCTCTGGTGGGGCGCGAAACACGCTCTGTGGTGCTGTTTGACATTGGCGGCGGCTCCTCTGAAATTGCGGTGATCCGCATTCAGGATCATCGCTCCAGCCGCCTTGCCAACCATATCACCCATTGGACATCACTGCCGGTGGGTGTTGTGACCCTCTCGGAGCGCCATGGCGGACGTGATGTGACGCCTGCCGTGTTTGAAGGCATGATTGCTGAAGTCAGCGGCCTGCTGGCGCAGTTTGACTGCCCGCCGATTGCCGCCTTTGGCCAATCTCCCGCCGAAGAGGATTTTCACCTGATTGGCACCTCCGGCACCGTCACCACCCTTGCAGGTGTGCATCTGGATTTGCCACGCTATGACCGGCGTCGGGTGGATGGACTATGGCTGAGTGATGATGAAGTGTCAGCCATGCAAGCAAAGCTTCTGTCGTGGGATTACCAGAGCCGTGCGGCCAATGCCTGCATCGGACCGGATCGCGCCGATCTGGTGCTGGCCGGTTGCGCCATTCTGGAGGCCATTCGCCGTCGCTGGCCTTCCAGCCGGATGCGGGTGGCAGACCGGGGCTTGAGAGAAGGCCTGCTGACAGACATGATGGCCGATGACGGGGTATGGCGGCGCAATCGCAGCCGCAAACTGCACGGACAGGCAGGACATGGTGGCAAAACATTTCCAGAAAAAGCATGAGCCGTTTTTTTGTTTCGGAAATGTCATAGTATAAAGATCGCGCCCATGATGGCAGCGGATTGAGAGAAAGTTGAGCAGGATATGGTAAAGCCACCCATTGGCGGCAATCGCACCGGGCGCAAACTGGGGCAGAAGGTTAAAAAGGGCAAGCTGAAGGCCTCTTCCAGACGCTGGCTGGAACGCCACATCAACGACCCTTATGTGCAACGCGCCAAGCTGGAGGGGTATCGTGCCCGGGCAGCTTTCAAGCTGCTGGAAATTGATGAAAAGCACAATATTCTCAAAGGGGCCAAGCGCATCATCGATCTGGGTGCCGCTCCGGGAAGCTGGTCACAGATTGCGGCCAATGTCACCAATTCCACCGATGAAGATATTCGCGTTGCGGCCATCGACTTTCTGGAAATGGATCAACTGCCGGGTGTGAAAATCCTGCAACTGGACTTTCTGGACCCGGAAGCCCCCGCCAAACTGATGGAAGCGGTGGGCGGTGTGCCCGATCTGGTGATTTCCGACATGGCGGCCCCGACAACGGGCCACCAGAAAACCGACCATATCCGCACCATGCATCTGTGCGAAGTGGCGGCCTATTTTGCCGTAGAAGTTCTGGCCGAGGGCGGGCATTTTCTGGCCAAGACCTTTCAGGGCGGCACGGAAAAAGACCTGCTCAATATGTTGAAGCAGAATTTCCGTCAGGTGATGCATATCAAGCCCGCATCATCGCGGCAGGAATCGGTTGAAATGTTCTTGCTGGCCAAGGGGTTCAAGGGCAAGCGCACCGGCATCTTGCCGCATGAGGAACGCCCCGACGATTTGCCCTATGATCCGCGCGAAGATGTGCCCCCCACTGAGGATATTGCCTAAAGGATGCTACTCTACGTCACCCTTGGCTCAAACGATCTGGCGCAATCAAGCCGGTTTTATGATGCGGCTTTGAAAGCGCTTGGAATAGAGCGGCGGGTGACGGAAGAGGATGAGATCGGCTATGCGCATCCGTCTGATACGCGCTGCCGCCTCTGGGTGGTCAAACCCTATGATGGGCAGGCAGCCAGCTTTGGCAATGGCTCAATGACCGCGTTGAAAGCGCAGCACCGCGCCGATGTGGATGCCTTTTATTACGCCGCCTTGCAGCATGGCGGTCGTGATGAGGGTGCGCCGGGATTACGGCCTTTTCATCCGAACTTTTACGCCTGCTATGTGCGTGACCCGGATGGGAATAAAGTATCGGCCGTGTGTGAGAACGCTGAATAAGCCTCACTTCGCCGGAACATTCTCCGCAACGGCTGCAACAGCGGCTGGTTTGCGATGGCCCGACACATCGGCACCGGCATCTTTTGCCAGCATGATATAGGGAATGACCGCCGCCAGCGACAGAAGGGCGACTACGGCAAAGGCCAGATGGAAATCTGTCAGGCTCAGATGATCGCCGGTGAGCGCCGTGCTGGCTTCCAGAATGAACGCTGCACACGCAACCCCGAGCGCAAGACTGACCTGTTGCAGCACCGAGGCAATGGATGTGGCCTGACTGGCTTCATTGTTGTCAATATCGGCATAGCCCAGCGCATTGGTGCCGGTAAAAAAGAAAGAGCGGCAAAAACCCGCAATCAACAAAAAGAACATCAGCAACGCATGCGGCGTCTGTGGGGTGAAAAAGGCATTGACCAATGTGGTGGCCGCACCAGCGACGCCCGCCGTAATGAGGACAGATCGAAAGCCTGCGGCAGCAAACACCCGTCTGGCCATGAATTTGGTGGTGATCGCCCCGATGGCTCCGACAAAGGTGGTCATGCCGGATTCAAACGGTGTCATGCCAAAGCCCAGTTGCAGCATCAGCGGCATCAGAAAGGGGATAGCCCCGGTGGAAATGCGGAAAATGGTGCCCCCCGTCTGGGCTGCGCGAAAGGCAGGTTTGCGAAACAGTTTGAGATCCAGCAGCGGGGCCGGATGACGCCGCGCATGGATGACATACAATCCGCAGCACAACACGCCAAGAATGGTCGTTGCCACCCCAATCTCTGGCGGCAAGGCCGGAAGGCTAATGACCGACAGGCCAAACACCAGACCGGAAGCCGCAAGCGATGTCAGGGCAAAACCGATATAATCAATCGGCGCGGTTTTGATTTTCTCGATGTCTGGCAGATAAATGCTGGCCAGAACAATGCCCACCAGACTGATGGGGACATTGATAAGGAAAATCCAGTGCCAGGTAAAATAGGTGGTGATGAAACCGCCAATGGGTGGACCCGCCAGCGGTCCGACCAGCGCCGGAATGGTCAACAGCGCCATCGCAGAAACCAGCTCTTCACGCCGTGTGGTGCGCAACAGCACGAGACGCCCCACCGGCGTCATCATCGCACCACCAATCCCTTGCAGAAAGCGCGCGCCGACAAATTCAAACAGCGAGCCGGAGATAGCACAGCAGATGGAGCCAATGGTAAACACCACAATGGCCGAGCGGAAAATCAGCTTGGCTCCAAACTTGTCCGCCATCCAGCCGCTGACCGGAATGAAAATCGCAAGCGCCACCATATAGGAGGTCAGCGCCAGTTTCAGCGTTATCGGGCCAACGCCCAGATCATGGGCAATGGCCGGAAGCGCCGTGGCAATGACCGTGGAATCCATATTTTCCATGAACAAGGCAACAGCAAGGATCAGCGGAACGATGCGATTCATGAGAATTTGACCGGAAAATTCGGAGACACAATGACCACGTGACGATCATGGCCCCGCTTGGAAACGGTGACTTTGTACTGTGGAAAGATCACCATGCCAATGGTGCATTTTCACGTTGAGGAACAATCACGGACACGTGATGAGCCTTTCTCTCACGGGATTTTTACCTACATCCTTGTGGTTGTTCTTTTATGGAGGTCTGAATGGTGTCGATGGATAGACGAACGATGATGGCGGGTGCTGCTCTGGGGGCGCTGGCGGCCCCTGCGGTGTTCACACAGCGCGCCTTTGCTCAAGCGGAGACATCGATGCTTCTCAACCATGCCATGCCACCCGAAACCCATCGCTTCAAGCTCGGCAAGTTTGAAATCGTGGTGATCAAGGATGGCGCACGGGCCTCCGGTGCCCCACATGAAACCTTTGGCACCAACCAGAAGCCGGAAACGGTTGCTGCTCTGCTGAAACAGAATTTTCTGCCCACAGATGCCTTCGTCAACGGCTTCTCCCCGGTGCTGATCAACACCGGCTCGGATGT
>CAJYRE010000552.1 GCA_913776675.1 Rhizobiaceae bacterium | reverse complement strand
AGCGCGTGTCGATGATTGGCAATGACATGAAGCTCGACACCGGCATTGGCAATTGCGGCAAGGCCGGGCAATGGGTGCCCGTCGGCGTCGGCCAGCCGCATCTGCGCATGGATCAGGTGACTGTGGGCGGAACGCGGACGTAAAAACCACCGATGGCGACCCGTGTGGACATCGTGGATTACGATGAGGATTGGCCACAGCGGTTTGCGCAAGCGCAGCAGACGCTGGCCGGGATTTTATCCATTCCCATTGCTTGCATCCATCATGTCGGCAGCACGGCTGTGCCCGGATTGGCTGCCAAGCCTCTGATTGATATTGATATTACCGTTGAAGCCTCTGAAACCATCGCCGAAGCCTGCACGCAACTTGAACGCAATGGCTATCAGCCGCGGGGTGCGCGTTATGGGGATGGTGTGTTTGCATTTCTCAAGCCTGGTGCGCCGGGCTACCGCGTCTATCTCTGCCCACCAAAGAGTGACACCCATCAGAAACGAATCCTGTTTCGAGACCGCCTTCGGGCCGATCTGGCTCTGGCAAGAGAGTATGCTCTCCTAAAACAACAGCTTGCCGCACAGTATCGTTATGATGGAGATGGCTATACGCGGGCGAAAGCCGAGTTTATCGTCAGGGCAATCAGCGAACTGACATCATCCAACGATTCCAAACACTGATTTGAAAGCCTATGGAAAACTCTCGTCAAATGAAACGGATGTTGAAACATTTTGGCTTTATCATGTGGGTTTTGGTTGCATCTATCGCTACAACGCGATTTTGGTTAAACAATCCGGATATGTTTCCATCTGTTCCAAGCTCTCTTGCGGAATTTCTTGTAAAAGCTTACAGCGCACAAAATGCTGAGCAGGTGGCAGATCTGGAGATTTTAATTGGTCTATCCGTCAGCATCCCCTTGATAACTGTTATCACTCTTCTACTCGTCTGGATGGCTCGGCGAAGTTCAAAATCAACACAAAAATCTTAACTGGATAACACTCTATGCTCCCTCGCCCGCCCAAAGCCGTTATTTTTGATATGGATGGCCTGATTCTGGACAGTGAAATTCTCTATCGCAAATCGGTGATTTCAGCGGGCGAACATTCGGGCCTGCTGGTGGGGCCATCGGTGTATGAAGGTATGCTGGGCCAGCCATGGGCAGGCATTTCCAGGCTGCTCAAGGACCATTACGGCGAGGATTTTGATGCGGATGCCTTTCGCGTCACATGGCTGGAACATTTCGATCAATTGATGGCGCTGGAGCTGAACCTGAAAGCCGGGGTTGTGGCCCTTCTGGACACGCTGGACACCTATCATATTCCCCGCGCTATCTGCACATCGTCCAGCCACCATCAGGTCCAGCATCATCTGGCCGATTTCGGTATTCTGCCGCGCTTTGACCAGATCATTGCCCAAGGCGATTATGCCCACGGCAAACCAGCCCCGGACCCCTATCTGACGGCTGCGGCAAGACTGGGCATTGCGCCGCAAGACTGTTTGGCCCTGGAAGATTCACACAATGGCATCCGCTCGGCGGCCGCCGCAGGCATGATGGCGGTGATGGTGCCCGACCTTTTGCCGCCGACAGATGAAATCCGGGCGCTGGCCACGCTGGTGATTGATGATCTTCATCAGTGTTGCGCGTTTTTTGGCGGCTGACTTTATTCCGACGGCGAGAACCGCCACTTACGCTCGATCGCGGTGCTGAGATCCAGCCCGTGATGGCGGGCAAACAATAGCACGTGGCCCAATAGGTCCGCCGTTTCATCGGCCAACAGCGAGCGCATATCGTCTTCGCTCATGCCTTTGGAACGGCTGCGACCGCTGAGGCGGTTGGCCATCTGCAACATCTCCCCCGCTTCTTCTGCAAGCTTCAACAAAAACCAGTCCGCATCCCGCTCGATCCCATGGGCTTTTGCATAAGTGTCCGAAGCGGCTTCAAATTTTTCAATCAGCGCATCCAGCATTATGTTCTCCATTTGTTCTTAATTTTCTCGCATATCTGCGTCAGAATGTCGAGCAGGAAAACAAAAGGGAGCGTGCAATGAGAAAAGCGCTGTTAGAGCATTGACCTGAGAAAAGTGTGTAGCGGTTTTCCGTCCGGAAATGCGTGAAAACAAAAAGTGAGAGCGTTTCACTGTTTCCGTGAAACAGTGAAACGCTCTAGAAACATGAAAGCCGTCACCCATCCAAAACAGACAGCACCGCACGCGATCAGGCGTACAGTGCCGTTCAGATGTCCGCATAGATAGAAAGCAGGGGCCAATCAGCTCCGAGCGGGCATCAGCACACAGTCATAGCTGCTTTTAACCAGGCGGTCACAGGCATTCTGGGCCTCATCCTTGTTGGGAAAGCCGGTAAAGCGGGCCCGATAAACGGTCGAGCCATTGCGGGTAAAGGCTTCGGTATAAATGTCACGCTCGGCCAGCGGACCGCCGATTTTATCGCGCACCGACTGCAACAGGCTCATCGCTTCTTCGGCGCTGGGAGCAGCGGCAATCTGGATTTGCCATTCACCATCCCGGCGTAGCGGAATGGGCTTGAGCGGACGCGGGCGCGCATTGGCAATCATGGCCTCGGTGGCTGCGGCGGCGCTGTTGGTGCTGCCACCCGCATAGGCATTGCCAAAACGTGATCCCATAATGGGCGCATCGACCTCAGCAACGGTAATTTTCTCGTTGCGATCAACGGGTCTGGGAATATTGCCGCTGGCCTGAGCAATAACAATCGGGGCCGTTGGCGTTGCGGTGGCAATCAGCGAATTGCCGGGCTGTGCCTTTGACAGATTTTTGGTGATCATCTGCGCCATCAGATTATCGCGGCTGGCGGCAGTGCGTCCACCCATGACCACGCCAATCACCCGGCGGCTGCCATCAGAATAAGCACTCACGAGATTAAAGCCGGAAGCATCCGTATAGCCGGTCTTTATTCCGTCAATGCCCTTGAGGCGGTACATCAGGTTGTTATGACCATTGATGGTGCGGCCGCGAAAGTTGAAAGAGCGGGTAGCAAACAGCGGATACTCACGCGGAAAATCGCGCAGCAGCGCAACGGCCAGCGTGGACATGTCACGCGCCGTGGTGATCTGCCGGTTGTCCGGCAGGCCGGATGCGTTGACAAAGGTGGTGTTGGGCATGCCGAGCTGACGGGCCTTGGCCGTCATCATCGCTGCAAAGCCCTCTTCGGTGCCACCCATTTTCTCAGCCAGAGCCGCCGCCGAATCATTGGCCGACAGGGTGATCATGCTCAACACGGCTTCACGCACGGTGATCTGGTCGCCCGGCTTTACACGAAGCTTGGTGGGGTGCTGCGATGACGCATGTTTGGAAAACGGAACAGGACTATCCCATGACAATGTGCCACGACGAATGGCATCAAATGCCATGTAGATTGTCATCATCTTGGTCAAGGATGCCGGATGATTCAAGGCATCTGCATTCTCGGACACCAGCACGCGACCCGTGCGGGCATCCATCAGAAACTGCGCACCGCCTGCCAATGCAGATGTTGCACTCAGGCCCAGAGATGCGAAAAACAATAATGCAACCAAGATCCTGTTCATGCGGCGTCCGAACTGACTATTGTAAAACTTCACGAAAGGACCTCGAATATGTCAACAACTGAGAGGTGGTTGGCCGCCCATTAGCCCCAAAATGAGGCAGGAATCGTTCAACGCCTTCATCTTGCCCAATATCCTTAACGAAGGGTTGAGCAATTATGGCAACTCTGTGGAATCTTCCGGGTTTCCCCATTCGTTCTCCGTGGTTTCCATCAACAAAACGGCACCGCTGCTTCGTTGCCCTGCTGCGTCGCCGGGATTGAATATGGCACACTGCGTTAACGAGAGGCAACCGCAGCCAATACAACCGCCCAGATCGTCGCGCAATTTTTGCAGCAGACGAATACGCTGATCGAGCGTCTCTGCCCAGCGCGATGAAATGGTGCGCCAATCCTCCCGCGAGGGAACGGCACCTTTGGGCAGACCGGCAAGGAGATGCGCAACCTCGGAGAGAGGAATCCCAAGCGCCAGGGCGGCCCTGATGATGGCCACCCGGCGCAACACATCCCGATCATAACGGCGCTGATTGCCCGATGTGCGATGCGAGGTGATCAACCCCTTGCGCTCATAAAAATGCAGGGCCGAAACCGCAACACCGCTGCGTCTGGCAACCTCACCCACTGTCAAACCCTGCATGATGTGATTTTTCCTCTTTACCTCAACTTAGGTTGAGGTTGTAGCGTGCCGGACATAGCATTGTCACGCCATTACAAGGAAAATATTATGGCTGAAATACAAAAGGTTACGGGACAAAATACCCTTAAGGGAGTGCCGGAGCAAAGCCGGAGCTGGCGTGATCTGTTCAGTCGGCAATACCGTATCACCACCCTGATGCTGTGCGTGGGGGTTGGTCTTTATGCCTTCAATGCCTTTCTGGTCAGCACCACCCTGCCCTCTGCCGTGGCCGAGATTGGCGGCACCAAATTGCTGCCATGGGCCAGCACGCTTTATCTGGCAGCCTCCATTGTGGCCGGGGCAAGCGCAGCAACGCTCAAATCGCGGCTTGGTTCTCGCAATGCCTTGATCAGCACGACATTCGTTTTTCTGCTCGGCACCGTGATGGCGGCAAACGCGGCCTCCATGGGCAACCTTATTGTCGGACGTGTTTTGCAGGGACTTGGCGAAGGGGTTGTGGCCAGCGTGTGCTACATGCTGATTCCAGACATCTATCCGCGCCGTCTCATTGCAAAAGTGTTTGGCCTTGAAGCGGGCGTCTGGGCTGTGGCCGCCTTTGGCGGTCCCGTGCTGGCGGGAGCTGTGACCGAGATAGGATCATGGCGCGCCGCCTTTCTGGTCAATCTCCCCATTATTGCCATATTTCTGCTCGCTTCGGTCGGTGTTCGTGCCACAAATGTTACCCAAAAGCTGGAAATCCGTATCCCCTTTGGACGGCTGACCCTGCTGCTATTGGCGCTCATTCTGTTGCTGGGTGCCAATCTTCAGCCCCTGACCCTATCGCGCAATGCAATGATCGCGCTTGCCCTTGGTGGACTGATGCTTTTTGTCGTTTTGGACAAATCCTCCTTGCAATCCATTTTGCCGCGGGGGGCCTTTTGCACCACAAGCCCTGTGGGTCTGGGGCTATGGACCGTGTTGCTGATGCCGTTTGCTCATGCCTCCAGTGGCGTTTATCTGATCTACAGTCTGCAACATCTGTGGCAGATGGGGCCGACCCTTGCCGGTGGGTTGGGAGCCATAACGGCTTTGAGCTGGAGCGCCACAGCCGTTGGCATTACCAATGTCAGCTCCGCTCGGATGCAACGCAGCTTGATTGTCGTCGGCGTCATTGTCGAGGCGTGCGGGCTGGCGGGCGTGGCCCTGGCCATTGCGCACCTGTCCTTGGCTCTATTGATTGCGTCTTTGATTGCGATTGGATCGGCCTTCGGCATGGGCTGGAGCTTTCTGAACCAGACGCTGATGCTGGCAAGCCCGGACGATGAGCGCGACAAGACATCAGCCCTGATGCCCACCTTGCAATCGACAGGCTATGCGCTGGGCGCAGCCTTTGCCGGGCTTGTGGCCAATCATGCCGGGTTTTCCGAAATGGCATCAGAGGCTGTGATTCGCCAGGCTGTGACCAGCAGCTTTGCCTTTGGCTTTATTGCCCTTCTGCCAGCCATTGCCAGCACGGCATGGATGCTGCATCTGCTCAGAAAGGGTCAATAGCCGCATTCTGCAGGCTGCACCCGCTTGACGGTCGGCGCGCAAGCGGGCAAACAATTGACAACAGATTATGGTCATCTGACCTTGAGATTTGTCATATTCGTTTTGAAGCAGGCAGATACTCGTTTTATGGTGTTGTTTGCTAGGAAAGACCGGGGGGATTTCCTGACAAACTCTAGGGGTTTTGGACAGAATGGGCACAGCAAGCATCAAGCGCAAGCTGATTGCAGGTGGATTGGCAAGCGCGCTGGTCTTGCAAAGGCTGAAGCTCATGGAAGCCGCCAGTGGTCGCGGGGCCATTTTCACCCTGCATCAGGTCCGCCCCTATGAAACGCTGGTGCCAGATCCAAATCGGCATCTGGAAATCAGCCCGCAATTTCTGGCGATCGCCCTCAGAACTCTGTGGCGTGAGAATTATGAATTCATTTCGCTGGATGAGGTGCCAGAGCGTCTGGCGCGGCCATCATCCGACCGTCCCTTTGCCGCCTTTGCGCTGGATGATGCCTATGGTAATGCCCAAAGCATGGCACTGCCGGTGTTTGAGCGCTTTGACGCGCCCTTCACGGTGTTTGTTTGCGAAGGCCTGTCCAAACGCAGCCATACACTCTGGTGGGAAACGTTATCCGCGCTGATCCACAAAGCCACAGAATTGGATTACACCTTTGGCGGAACGCGCCTTGTTCTGAAAACCGGCACAAGCGCGCAGAAGCAATTGGCGTTCAACCGGATCGCCGCCTGCATCAATACGCCCAACGAGGCCGAAGCTATCCAAACCCTCAATGCACTGGCCATGCAGCATGGCATTGATAGTAAGGCCCTTGTGGAAGGTACCATCCTGTCCGGTGCAGATCTTCAGGCCTTTGCCAGCCATCCTCTGGTCCGTCTGGGGGCGCACAGTTTAAGCCACCGTGCGCTGACCCATTTGAACGACGATGAATTGAAACGGGAAATAATCGGCTCTGCCGATTATGTGGAAAGCCTGTGTGGCCGCCGCCCGACATGTTTTGCCTATCCCTATGGTGATGCCCGCAGCGTGGACAGCCGAACCGTGAATGCCGTGTGCAACGCTGGCTTCACGCTGGCTGTCACCACCACACCCGGCACCCTCTCGGCCCAGCATGCCCAACAGCTTCACAGCCTGCCACGCATTTCCCTGAATGGTTATTTCCAGACGCCAACGGCGGTCAAAGCGCTGGCATCCGGCATTCCGTTCCGGCTGTTTGGCTAGAGTCTGTCAGGTTCAGATTGAACCAGACAGACTCTAGATTCCCTTGTTTTCGTTTGTCTATTCGGGAAAACCGGGTTCCACTT
>CAJYRE010000551.1 GCA_913776675.1 Rhizobiaceae bacterium | reverse complement strand
GATGCGGGTGCCAATGCCTTCTTCCGAATAGCTACCGTCCTGTCCGAACGAGACTTCGCGCAGGAAGAAGAAGCGCACCTGATCCAGACCAAAATGGTTGACCAGATTGACAGGGTCCACAACATTGCCCAGCGACTTCGACATTTTTTCGCCCTTGTTGAGCAAGAAGCCGTGCGCATAGACCCGCTTGGGCAGCGGCAAACCAGCCGACATCAAAAACGCCGGCCAGTAGACCGCGTGGAAACGGATAATATCCTTGCCGATGATATGGGCATCGGCTGGCCAGTATTTTGCACGTGGACCATTTTCATCGGTCAGATAGCCGGTGGCGGTGAGATAATTGGTCAGCGCATCGACCCAGACATACATCACATGCTTGTCATTGCCGGGCACCTTGATGCCCCAATCGAACGTGGTGCGCGACACCGACAAATCCTTCAGTCCGGATTTGACAAACGACATCACTTCGTTGCGGCGCTCATTGGGACCAATGAAATCGGGCTGATCTTCATAAAGTTTCAGCAGCTTGTCTTCATAGGCCGAGAGCTTGAAGAAATAGCTTTCTTCTTCCACCCATTCCACGGGCGTACCTTGTGGTCCATAGCGTACGCCATCGCGCACCGAAGTCTCATCCTCGGCATAATAGGCCTCATCGCGCACCGAATACCAGCCAGCGTAACTATCCTTATAGATGTCGCCATTGGCTTCCATCCGCTTCCAGATGGCCTGGCTGGCCTCGTGGTGGCGCGGCTCGGTGGTGCGAATGAAATCATCGTTGGAGGCATTCAGCAGCTTGCCCATGGCGCGGAATTCGTCCGAATTGCGCTTGGCCAGTTCTTCCGGCGTAATGCCTTCATTGCGGGCGGTCTGCTGCATTTTCTGACCATGCTCGTCGGTGCCAGTCAGAAAGAACACATCCTTGCCATCGAGGCGCTGAAACCGCGCAATAGCATCGGTCGCAATTAACTCATAGGCATGGCCGATGTGTGGCTTGCCGTTGGGATAGGAAATGGCGGTGGTGATATAGAATGTGTCTTTCATGGATCGGCCTTTGGAGTCCGCGTCTTGTCTGTATAATGTGTATGCCGCTCTTAACGCATGTTGGTGCCATGGGAAACAACAAGTTTCCATTGCGCGGCATTTCCGCATTTGGTTTATGAACTCAAGAAAAGACAAGATACGAACGAAATCTCTTAAACCGCTACATTTTACGAAACTCTTTTCCCCGTCAGCATCAAAACAAGGCCGTGATACCTTTGGCTGCTCCTCTTGGGAAATGCTATACCGACCGCAACCGGCCAGTGCGCCGGGTTCGAACAGAATGAATGACATGCCCGGAGACATGGTTTGCTGACACATTTTTCTTTTGATCCGCTGCTGTCCCTCTCCGGTTTTCTCGTTGGTTCTCTGGTCGGCATCACGGGGGTCGGCGGTGCATCGCTGATGACACCGCTGATGGTTCTTTTGTTTGGCATTCATCCCACCACCGCCGTGGGCACCGACCTACTCTACGCGGCAATCACAAAAATGGCTGGCACAGCGGTGCATCACCGCCACGGACATATTCGCTGGCGGCTTGTGGGGATGCTGGCGCTGGGCAGCATTCCGGCCACAGCGACGACTCTTTGGTTGATGAGTGGCATGGATCGCAAAAGCGCCCATTCCGTTGCTCTTCTCACCACGTCTCTTGGCATCATGCTGCTGCTGACTGCCATGATCTTGCTGTTTCGGGATGCCTTGCTGCGATATGAGGTGCGCTGGCTGAAAGCCCATCGAAACCCCAGCGCCAGAACAATCACCATTGCCACCATTCTGTTGGGTCTGATTCTGGGTGTGGTGGTGACGCTAACCTCGGTGGGCGCGGGTGCCATCGGCGTCACGATCTTGCTGTTTATCTATCCGCGCGCAAAAATAAACGACATCGTTGGTTCAGACATCGCTCATGCCATTCCCCTGACACTGCTGGGAGGCACAGGCTATTGGATCATTGGCGATGTAAACTGGTTGCTGCTGATTTCTCTGCTGATCGGATCGATTCCGGGCATTATTCTGGGCAGTTATGCCGCACCCAAATTGCCGGAAAAGGCTGTGCGCACGGCGCTTGCCGTAGTGCTGGCAATTGTTGCTATCAAGATGATCTCGCCATAGTGGATCAGGCAGCAACCTCGGCCAACACTTCCAGCAGGCTTTGCTTGCGGTCGAGATTATAGGCGGCAGCAACACCAAGCTTTTCTATAATACTGCTGGAAAGCCGTGACAGTCTGTCTGCGCGGCTGAGATCGCCCTGCATGGCTGCCTCTTTCGCATTGTCCATCAGAAATTCGCACAAATGCTCAATGAAGAAATTATAGATAACATCGCTATCCTTGGCAGACAACACATCAGCCAGTTTATGCATCTGGCGACGAGCGGCGGGGCCTTGTGCTGACAAAAGCGCATCAAAGGCCTGTATGATGTCCATACCACCATAATTCAGCAATTTTAGTGCCTGCGAAACGCTGCCCTTGGCTTGGACTGCCAAAACGGCAGCCTGTTCTTGCGGAATCCGTGCGCCCAGATGCGTCAGCGCCTGCGCAAGATGATCATCACCAAGTGCATCAAGTTTGAGTGGCATACATCTGGAAC
>CAJYRE010000550.1 GCA_913776675.1 Rhizobiaceae bacterium | reverse complement strand
CAAAGGCAAAGCCTGTCAGGGTTTGCATGTAAGCGGCAATGGCGGTCAGCAGCAGCAATCCGCCAAGACTGGTTATTCCCAGTGTCATAGGTGCCGCAACCCTTCAAACAACGCTGTGAAATCCGATCCCAAACGATAGAAAACAGCAGGTTGACCAAAGGGGGCGGCAACCGTGATATTTTCTCCACCGTCACACTCTTCACCGCTCCAGACATGGACCCAGCGATCACCCTTTGGCAGATAAAGGCTGCGGGTGGTTTCGCCAGCCTGCCAGACGGGTGCCACCAAAAGATCAGCCCCATAGAGATAGGCATCCTGAATGGTATAGGTGGCGACATCCGCCTCATAATGCAAAAACAGTGGACGCTGGACCGGAAGACCTGTCGCTGCGGCCTGTTGCGAGATCGATTTCAGGTAAGGGGCAAGATGGACATAGATCTGCGTCATGCGGGCAAAATGGGCCAGAACCTGCGGGTCTTGATCGATCTGTAGATTGTCTTTGGGCCGGTTTCCTTCATGGCTGCGCATCACGGGCGTAAAGGCCGCCATTTCGCTCCAACGCATGATCAACTCAGCCGTGCGCACATTGCCAAACAGGCTGGTGTAGCCGCCAATATCGGAGTGGTGATAGGCATTGCCCAACAGGCCGGATGATAAAGCGCCGGACATAACCGTCACCAGACCATCATGACGGGAGAAATCCACCGATTGGTCGCCACCCCACAACAGCGGGCAATGGGCCTGCACTCCGGTAAAACCTGCACGCATGAAAAACAGCGTATCGCCTATCAGGCCACGGCTTTCCACCGCTTTGGCATTCACCTCTCCCCACAGGGTTGGCCATGCATTGTGCATCAATTTGGCAGCAATTCCGTTGGAGAGTTTCACATCGATGGGCAGATATTCGCCAAAATCAGCCATCCAGCCGGAAAGGCCGAAGTCCAGCATGTTTTTGCCAATAACCTCTTCAGCAAACCACTCTGCTGCTGCCGGATTGGTGAAATCCACCACACCGCAATCAAACTCGCCAAAATCGACCAGTGCCGTTTTGCCCATCTCATCAGTGGCAAAATAGCCAGCCGCTTCGGCAATCGGAAACAGCGGTCCATCGACGCATAGGTAGGGGTTTACATAGCCGAGAAAGCGAATGCCCTCGGAGCGTAATTCCTTGATTTTATTCTTCAAGCCCGGATAGCGTTGCTCGTTGGCCTGCCAGTCCCAAAACAGCCGTGCGCCGAAGGAAGTGTGGCGAAGCCCCACCCAATCCTCACACCAAAGGCCAGAGACTTTCACTCCTGCGGCGCGGAATTTTTCCAATCGGCTGAAGGAGTTTTCACCATCCTTGAGGCCAATGATCGCCCCACCATAGACCCACTCCGGCAGCATCGGTTGGCGACCGAAACGAGTGGAGAGCTGGCCGACCAGATCAACAAAGCTGGAGGCTGCAAACAGCTCAAGGCGCTCAGGCACCGCCCAGATTTCGACCTCGTGGAACGCGGCATTGCGGAAATCAAACACCGAATAGGCGGTTGTTTCCACATGCACGGCAATGCGGCGCGAGGTGAGATAGGTCGGTTGCGGATAATTGGTGTTGTAATAATCGCCGCCCGATTTGCCGGTGACGTCGGCCTTCCAGGTGATTTCAGTGGATTTGTCACGCCCCACGCCCGGCTCCGAGGTCCACAAAGGGAAACGGCGACCACGCATGTCGAAATAAGACATTTGCTCGCCACCGCCCCAGACATGTTCCGGTTCTTCGGCGACAAGGCGCAGCCAGACGCGGTTGATGGCGGGGTCTTTGGCGGCAAATTCAAGATGATTGTCTTTGATGGTGACCACCAGCCGAACGGGCTGGCCGGGTGCGGTAGAAAAGGCAATGGTATGGCCGGAAACCTCGGCATGGGTCAGCGGGCTGCGCTCGACAACGTAATCCTCGATGTCGAAATTGCCGCGATACATATCCATGCGCTCCTGCCCTTTGCCAACAAACAGGCAGGGGTTTTCCGGGCAATGGGTCAGAATGGCGTGGCCTTCGATGGAAAACGTGAAGCCGTTGTCTGAGATCTCAAGGTTCATGGTGTTTGCTTTCAATTCTGAGCCAACGATTCAATTCTGAGTAAGTCCGGCATCGACAACGAAATTGGCCCCGGTGCAGCCTGAACTCTCATCGGAGCCGAGAAACAGCGCCAGACGCGCCACATGGCTGGCATCAAGCCGGAATTTCAGCGCTTGCAGATCAATGAACTGCTGGTTTTGCTCGGGCGTGGTCCACAGCGCCAACTGCCGCTCGGTGACGATGGCCCCCGGCACAATGCAATTGACGCGAATGCCGGAGGGGCCAAGCTCGCGGGCCAGTGTTTTGGTCATGCCATTGATGGCGGCTTTGGCGGTGGTGTAGCCCACCATGCCGGGACGACCACGCATCCAGGAGATCGAACCGAGCATGATGATCGAGCCTGAGCCTTTGGCGGCCATGGCCTTGGCAACGGCTTGAGTTGCAAAAAACTGATGATCAAGGTTCAGTGCCAATGCGCGGTGCCAGGACTCTGGCTCCACGGTTTCCATGCTGTGGCGATCATCTTTACCAGCATTGTTGATCAACACATCAAGGCTGCCAAGCTGGCTTTCAATCACACCTATGGTACTGCGCAAAGCGGCAATGTCGGTAACATCGCACAGATGAAACTTAGCCCCGGTCTCGTCCGCAATAGCTTTACCTGCCGCCTCGTCAATATCGATAAATGCAACGTTGGCACCTTGCGCCCGATAGGCACGCACCATATCCGCACCCAGACCCGACGCCCCGCCGGTGATCAGCACATTGCGGTTTTCAAGCGAGTGATAGCGGACTGTATCATAAGAAGCGGACATGGTATGGCTCAGATTTCTGAATTGA
>CAJYRE010000549.1 GCA_913776675.1 Rhizobiaceae bacterium | reverse complement strand
CCGGGTCTGCCGCGGGCTATTGAGGGGAGAAGGTGGGGCGGTTTTGCTTGAGAAACTCTATTGCAGCCGCCCCCCCAATATTGCATGCCATCGCCATCGGGCAGTTCCACCGGGTCGGCAGCCAGCGTCACCGCCTCCCCTTTGGCAATCACCGCAAAGGGTGCGGACCAATTGGCAAAATTCGGACGCACGTTCACATCCTCCAGCGCGGTTACGGTATCACCTTGCTTCCATGTTGCCATGCTGGCCTTGTCTTTGCGCGAAAAATTGGCCGCACCATCCGCAAGGCCCAAAGACACCCATTTTTGCCGGGTTTGGGCCGCATCGTGCTGATCTGCTGCTGATGGCAGATGGACATCCACCTTGGTCACACCCGGCACAGCGGAGCCGATCAATTGCAGCAACTCCTCAGCCTTGAAATCGCACTCACGCACCAGCCGCCGCATCAGCGGATTGGTGTAATGGTCGCTGGGAAGAGACAGATACGCTTGCCGCGATACATCCACAAAAATGCGAACGCTGGAAACGCAATAAGAATCGTGATTGCCCTTCCATATCAGAACAGACATGGCTGCCCCCAACAGGCCAAATAACAGCGTGGCTGTGGCTTGAATTGTGCTTTTATCCAGAGGCATTGCGTTACACCATCAGATTGCAATATCGAAATGCAACCTTATGGCACAACACAAGCCCATTACACCACCTATTATGTCGGCAATTGTCACGCTTTTGCCCGCGCCAGCAAAGCCAGCGCCTCTGGCGGCGGGCGCTGCTCAATACGGCGATAAAGACGACAATCCTGCGAGCGCGACAACAGCTTGTTGTTGACCATTTCCCGGCGCAGCAGCACGTGATCTCCAAAGCCGTTGCGGGCTTTGAGCAGATCATTCACCTGTTTTTCCTCCAGATCGCAGTCCGCCGGAAACGCCGCCCACAGCAGCCATAGGCTCAACCGCTGATGACTGGTTTTGGACGGCCAGCGCAACAACACACCCTTGGCATCGAAACAGCGCAAGACCGCCTCAACAACACGGAAGTCCACATTGGCCTCTTCCATTGGGGGAGCCGACAAGCGGCTTTGCGCCGATTGCGACGCCCGAAAATGCTGAAAATTGCGATAGCCCACTGAGCGCGACAGAATATTCAACAGCTCGACATGACCGGGTTTGTCCGGCACCTTTTGCAGCTCCCGGCCAATGGACTTGGCCAGAGCCGAAATATCAGCAGCATGATAGGGATGAACAACACGCGACATAGCTTTATCCTTCGATAAGGCGTCCAATGCCATGCTGGTGGTTACCGACTTTCCAAGCGGACGCCGAAAGCTTGCCGTTGAAAATCAATCATGCAGGTTTAGCTCTCCTCGCGGAGCGGTAACGCCTGGGTGAACTGCTTACCCTTGAAAAAATCATAGAGGCAAACGTGTTTTGATGTCAACGCCATGCTTCCAAAGGGCGGTTGATGAGGCTAACCTGCCCCGACCAAAGATGCTTGGGAGATTATGATGTTAAAAATTTACGGCTGCTATAAATCCCGCGCCACCCGTGTTCTGTGGCTGACGGAAGAGCTGGAACTGGCCTTTGAACACGTGCCGGTGATTCAGGCTGGCAAGCTGGACAATCCATTGGCGGCTGATGCCCCCATCAACACGCAATCGCCTGCATTTTTGGCGGTCAATCCGTTCGGTGCCATTCCAGCCATGCAAGATGACAAGCTGGTGCTGTTTGAGTCTCTGGCTATTACCCTTTATCTCGCCAAGCAATATGGTGGCGAAATGGGGCCGAAAGATCTGGAAGAAGATGGCCTGATGATGCAATGGGCGCTGTTTGCCGCCACCGAGATTGAAAGCAATGCGCTGAAAATTTCCCGCATTGCCGCCGATGGCCGTCTGGACAGCGAAGCAGGCCAAAGCGAAGCGGCTGCCGCCGCCCGCCTGCTCAAACGTCCGCTGTCCGTGCTGGAACAGCATTTTGCCAAAAACGAATTTGCCGTTGCTGAGCGCTTCACCGTGGCTGACATCAACCTGGCGGAAATTGTCCGCTATGCCCAGCCCTATGCCCCCGTACTGGAGGCCCACCCGCACCTCAAAACATGGCTGGAGCGCTGCCAGAGCCGCCCGGCTTTCAAGGCCATGTGGGCTGCCCGCGCAGCTGAGGCTTGAGAGGCCGTGGAACGGCCAAAACCCGACAGGCTCACACTCTCGCCCCTCTTGCGGGGCGAGACGCACCGTGTGTTGCATCTGGCTCTATCGCCGGAGCAGGACAGGTTTGTGGCACCGATTGAGCAGATGATTGGCGAGAGCGACCCGACTGTGGATTTTCACATCGGCATTGTCGACCAGGAGCCGGTCGCCTTTTTCAAGATCGACCGGGATTACCGCCCCAAAATCAGCACAGCGCCTCTCGATGCCTGTGGCTTTGAACCCAATGATCTTGGCTTGCGGGGAATGCTGGTTGGCCAGCAATTTCAAGGCCGAGGCTATGGCAAGGCGGTGATGGCACAGCTCAAACCCTATCTGAGCGGGCTTTATTCTGCCCGGCATGTGTTTCTCACCGTCAACTGCCGCAACCCGGCAGCCATCCACCTGTATAAAAACGGCGGCTGGGAAGATACCGGCCAACTTTATCTCGGCGGCCGATCCGGGCCGCAGCATATTTTCCGGCTGAGGCTGGCGTCACCATGAAACGCATAGAAGGACAAGGCACATTCTCGGCGCTACGGTTCCCTAACCTAAAGT
>CAJYRE010000548.1 GCA_913776675.1 Rhizobiaceae bacterium | reverse complement strand
TTGTGATGCCGTTTACCCCCCTCTGGCTTGCCAGCCATCTCCCCCTCAAGGGGGGAGATCGGCAAGAAGCGTGCACCTCGATGCGTAAGAAGAATTTGAGAGTAGAAGCGGTTAAACCAGAACGATCTCCCCCCTTGAGGGGGAGATGCCCGGCAGGGCAGAGGGGGGTAAGCCATGGATGCGAGCGTTTGTGCCATGTGTTGTGCCACCATCACACCACCTCCACCGCAAACCGCTGCAATTCCTGAGGCGTCCCGGATGTTTCCAGATAAAAACGGGTCAGCAGGTTCTTGGCCGTCAATTGCCGATAGTCTGCTGTGGCCCGCCAATCTGTCAGCGGCTGATAGTCCACGTCAAAAGCATCGCGTGCGGCCTGAATTGTCTCCTCATTCCACGGCTTATCCATCAGGGCTGCTTCCACCGCACGGGCGCGCTTGGGCGTGCCTGCCATGCCGCCAAAGGCAAGGCGAATGGTGGAAACATTCCCCGCTTCCGTTTCCAGATAAAACGCACCGCAGAGCGCTGAAATATCCTCATCGCGGCGCTTGGAAATTTTATAGATGGCGTAATGGCTGGACGCTTTAGGACGCGGCACAAAAATGCGCTCGACAAACTCTCCCGGTTGGCGGTCCTGCTTGCCGTATTCAATGAAGAAATCTTCCAAAAGCAGTGTGCGGGTGCCGGAGACGGAACGCAGCGTGACAGTTGCTCCGAGCGCAATCAGCGCCGGCGGCGTATCGCCAATCGGCGAACCATTGGCGATATTGCCGCCAATTGTACCCATGTTGCGCACCTGCTGGCCGCCAATGCGCTCTATCAACCGGCCAAAGGCGGGGATTTCGGCACGAAGGCGCTCAAAAGCAGCACTGTAGCTGACGCCCGCGCCAAAGGTGATGCCTGTTTCATCCACGGTGATGTCTTGCAATTCGCTCAAGTTGTTGATGAACACCACGGGATTGAGCACCCGCATCTGCTTGGTCACCCACAGGCCTACGTCGGTGGCACCGGCCACAAGCGTCGCTTTGGGGTGGGCGGCCAGCGTGTTGGCCAGCGCCTCAACATTCGCCGGTACGATCAGTGTGCGGTCATCCCCTTCCAGCACAATGGTATCGGTGCTGATCATGCTGGTGAGGGTGGCGATGATCTTGTCGTGCTCCCGCATCAGCGGATCAAACAGCGCGGATGGCCGCGTCTGTCCCATCTGCTCGGCAGCTTTGACAATCGGCTCATAGCCGGTGCAACGACAGAGGTTTCCTTGCAATGCCCGCTCAATCTCGGCCCGTGTCGGGTTCTCATTCGTCAGCCACAAGCCATAGAGCGACATGACAAAACCCGGCGTGCAAAAGCCGCATTGCGAGCCATGGCAATCCACCATGGCCTGTTGCACCGGGTGCAATGTGCCATCTTTGGCGGCCAGATGCTCCACCGTCACCACATGGCAGGCATTGAGCGAGCCGACAAAGCGAATGCAGGCGTTGACCGATTCGTATACGAGCTGGCCTTTCACCAGCCGCCCCACCAGCACGGTGCAGGCTCCGCAATCGCCTTCTGCGCAGCCTTCCTTGGAGCCTGTCAATCGGCGGTTCAGCCGCAGGTCATCCAGAAGGGTGGCCGTGGGGTCTATGCTGGACAGCGAGACCTCCTGATCGTTGAGCAGAAAGCGAATGCGGTTTGTCATGTTAGCCCTTCAGAAGCGGTGTGCAACGGATGAGACTATTACGCCGTCCAGCCACCATCAATAGATATATGCGTGCCGGTGATCTGTTTTGCAGCGTCGCTGGCCAGATAGAGGGCGCAGGCGGCCACCTGTTCCACGGTGACAAATTCCTTGGTGGCCTGCGAAGCCAGCAGCACATCGCGCTTGACCTGCTCCTCGGTAATGCCTCGTGCCTTGGCCGTATCGGGAATCTGCTTTTCCACCAGCGGCGTCAAAACATAGCCGGGGCAGATGGCGTTGACGGTGACGCCATGCTCGGCCAGCTCCAGGGCAGCGGTTTTGGTCAGGCCCATAATGCCATGCTTGGCGGTGACATAGGCCGATTTGAATGGCGAGGCCACCAGTCCGTGCGCCGAGGCGATGTTGATGATTCGCCCGGATTTCTTGCCCTTCATCTCCGGAATGGCGGCGCGCATGGTGTGGAAGGCGCTGGACATGTTGATGGCAATAATCTGGTCCCATTTTTCAATCGGGAACTCTTCAATCGGGGAAACGTGTTGAATGCCAGCATTGTTGACCAGCACATCCAGACCGCCAAATTCGGAAATAGCGGTTTCGATCATCTCGGTGATTTCCTTGGGCTTGGTCATGTCCGCCGGATGATAGAGCGCCTTGCCACCGTGCTTTTCCAGCTCTTTGCGGATGTCTTCAATCTCGGTGAGGGAACCAAAGCCGTTGATCAGGACATTGGCCCCTTCGGCGGCAAATGCACGGGCAATTCCCAGCCCGATACCACTGGTGGAACCGGTTACAACAACATTTCTCTTCATAGCTTCTTCCTTCGCGGTGAGGGCTTTTGACAGGCGTTGTACAACGGTTTGTCCGGCTCAAAGATTGTTTCAGACAGCCGTCGATTCGTTTGGATAGGTTCTGTTTATATGGGCAGCCTATCCGCAAAAACCAATTGTTTGCAATTCGCCTTTTTATCGCATGACCACTTGGTTTGTGGCATGGATAATCTGCCGAGTTGAATAACAGGATGGCTTCGTTTATCTTTCATTTTATGGCCGCGTATGGCGTAATATTTTCGTATCTTCCTTGATATGAAACAAAACGAAAGCTCTGGGAGGAGCATGATGGGCAAATTTGTGCTGGCGATTGATCAGGGTACCACGTCCAGTCGCGCAATTGTGTTTGATGGTGCCATGCGCATTGTCGGTCGGGGCCAAAAGGAATTTCCGCAGATTTTCCCGCAATCGGGCTGGGTTGAGCATGATCCCGAAGCCATCTGGGACAGTGTTATGCAGTCGATCCGCGATGCCTTGGCACGGGCGCGCATCACACCTGCCGATGTTGCGGCCATTGGTATCACCAATCAGCGTGAAACCGTGGTGGTCTGGGATCGTGACAGCGGAAAGCCCATTCACAATGCCATCGTCTGGCAGGATCGGCGCACATCATCCTTCTGCGAAACGTTGAAAGCGGATGGGCTGGAAGCGCTGTTTACCGAAAAAACCGGCCTGCTGCTGGACCCTTATTTTTCCGGCACCAAGCTTTCCTGGCTGCTGGATCATGTGGAGGGGGCGCGCGCCAAGGCAGAAAAGGGCCAATTGTGCTTTGGTACGGTTGATACCTATCTGATCTGGCGGCTGACGGGCGGCAAAAGCTTTGTGACGGACGCCACCAATGCCTCGCGCACGCTGATTTTCAATATTGCCGATCACCAGTGGGACGAAGAGCTTTTGAAGTTGCTCAACATTCCTTTCGCCATTCTGCCGGAGGTGAAGGATTGCGCCGCTGATTTTGGCATCACAGACGCTTCCATTTTCGGGGCGGCGGTGCCGATTTTGGGCGTGGCGGGTGATCAGCAGGCGGCCACCATCGGGCAGGCCTGCTTTGCGCCGGGCATGGTGAAATCCACCTATGGCACGGGCTGTTTTGCGCTGCTGAATACGGGTACAGACCGGGTGGTGTCGAAAAATCGGCTGCTGACCACAATTGCTTACCGCATGGATGGCAAAACCACCTACGCGCTGGAAGGGT
>CAJYRE010000547.1 GCA_913776675.1 Rhizobiaceae bacterium | reverse complement strand
GATCTCAAAAAAGCAGCATAGGGCATCATCAGCGTATGCGCCGCATAGCGGGCCAACTCAAAGCGGGCAATGCGGCGAGCCTCGTGAGAGGTGAGCGGCAAAGCTTCCAGTTCAGCGCGAATATCATCGGCAAAACCCAGCAGGCTGGCCTCCATGGCCACCTCACGCAACTGATCGAACGGCGATAAGCGCTCGGACAAGAACAGCCGCATGGAATGGCGATCATAGCGCCTGCGCAAATTGGGCATGACATGCACCGGCAGTGCCCGCACCACGATGCCGTGCTGTTTGCGCAGCCACACCTTCAGCGCTCCTTCCAGATCATCGCCCACATCCAACGCAGCATGAAAGGCTTCCGCCGCCGCCTCGATGCGGGGAAAGTGAAAGGCCCGCCCCTCCAGCACATCGCGCACCTCATCCATGGGCAGGCGCGCACCGGACAGCGCGGTTTGATGCCCTTCCCGCGCCAGAAGCTCGGCCAGTTCCGAGAGGCGCTTGGCCTGTTCGCGGTAGGCACGGTAAAGCTTGACCACACCGCTTGCGGCATTGGGGACCGCTTGTGCAAGCTCGATCAATTCCTGATCGCCGGGGATTTCACCCGCCAACAGCGGATCGGCAAACACTTCGCGCAGGGGTGCCGCTCCCATGCCATCGGCCTGCAATTCTTCCAGATCGACCTTATAAACCGAGGAGAGTTTCAGCAGCAGCTGCACCGTCAGCGGGCGCTGATTGCGCTCAATGAGATTGAGGTAAGAAGGCGAAATACCCAATGCCTCAGCCATAGCCGTCTGGCTGAGGCCCAAACCATTGCGCATGCGCCGCACTTTGGGACCGGCAAAAATCTTATGCTCAACCATCACCCCTCCACACAGATTTTGACAAAAGAAGACTCATTCCAACTTTTTACAATTTTTACAAATTTACATCAGCAGTTTGTGAAAGACAAGACATCCTAACCTCTTTCAAAGGCGGATTTTACGCATTTTCCTTGGGGTTTACCGCATTGCGGTGTAAAACAAGTCACAGATAAAGACGGGAAATCGCAACCGATACCGTCGAGGACACATCGAGGAGGAGCCTGCTATGACTGATTTTTACAACGTCATTCCCACCGCCCCCAAGGGCCGTTTTGATGGCATTGAGCGCAACTACACGGCCGAGGATGTGAAGCGCCTGCGCGGCTCTGTGGAAATCCGCTATACGCTGGCCGAGATGGGGGCCAACCGCCTGTGGCAGTTGATCAATGAGGATGGTTTCGTCAACGCGCTGGGTGCCCTCTCCGGCAATCAGGCCATGCAGATGGTGCGCGCCGGGCTGAAGGCCATCTACCTTTCCGGCTGGCAGGTGGCGGCCGATGCCAACACCGCATCCGCCATGTATCCAGATCAGTCGCTTTACCCCGCCAATGCCGCCCCGGAGCTGGCAAAGCGCATCAACAAGACTTTGCAACGCGCCGATCAGATTGAAACGCAAGAAGGTAAGGGCCTGTCGGTTGACACCTGGTTTGCGCCGATTGTGGCCGATGCCGAAGCGGGTTTTGGCGGACCCTTGAACGCTTTCGAGATCATGAAAGCCTTCATTGAAGCCGGTGCTGCGGGCGTACACTATGAAGATCAGCTGGCATCTGAGAAGAAATGCGGCCATCTGGGTGGCAAGGTTTTGATCCCGACAGCGGCGCATATCCGCAACCTCACCGCGGCCCGCCTTGCGGCCGACGTGATGGGCACACCAACCCTGATCATTGCCCGCACGGATGCCGAAGCCGCCAAGCTTTTGACCTCGGATATCGACGAGCGCGACCAGCCCTTTGTCGATTACGATGCAGGCCGCACCACAGAAGGCTTTTATCAGGTCAAAAACGGCATTGATCCCTGCATTGCCCGCGCCGTGGCCTATGCGCCCTATTGCGACATGATCTGGATGGAAACCTCCAAGCCCGATCTGGAGCAGGCCCGCAAGTTTGCGGAAGCGGTGCATAAGGTGCATCCGGGCAAGAAGCTGGCTTATAATTGCTCACCGTCGTTCAACTGGAAAAAGAACCTCGATGACGCAACCATTGCCAAATACCAGCGCGAGCTGGGGGCGATGGGCTACAAGTTCCAGTTTATCACGCTGGCAGGCTTTCATCAGCTCAACCACGGCATGTTTGAATTGGCGCGGGGCTACAAGGACCGGCAGATGGCCGCCTATTCTGAACTGCAACAGGCAGAATTTGCATCGGAGGCCAATGGCTACACCGCCACCAAACACCAGCGCGAGGTTGGCACCGGCTATTTCGATGCCGTGTCTCTGGCGATTTCCGGCGGCAAGTCGTCCACCACAGCCATGAAGGAATCGACCGAACATGACCAGTTCCGCCCTGCTGCTGAATGAGTTTTGGGCGCTTGCGCTGATCTTCAGTTCCACCGCCGTGTGCAGCCTTCAGCCCCATTGGATGGCTGCACTCAAAGCAATCCCCGCCCGATAACGGGCGGGACCACCCTTCAAGAACCCCCAAGATAAGAGGAGAAAGACCATGACCCCACAGACCCGCGTTAAAGAACGTGCCGAAGAGCAAGCCACCAGCATGAGCGCCGATCAACAAGCCATGATCCGCATGCTGGCCAATGACCTACACCGGCTGAACCATTCCGTGATGAAAGCCGTTGAGGCGGGCGTTTCCGTCGAACTCGTCCGCTCCGCCCGCCACCACGGCGGCGACGGCAACTGGGGGGATTTGTTGATCCCGGTGATTGTCACGCAAGGGATTGCGGCGGAGGCTGTGAAGGCGGCCTGATGGTTGATTTGGGAGGATAGCCCGGCTGGGAGGTCGGGCTATTTTTGCGTGTGCCATCTGCGCTTGCACTCGAAGCAACATCCCGTATTCTTCAAAACCTTGCAGTTTAAGCAATAGGTTTTGTTATGCCCCTTCTCGATGCAGCCGCCATTCATCCCATTACCCTTCCTGATGGCACGGTTTATCGCGAAACCGTTCACCTCAAAAACGTCATCAACCATCCTTGCATCGAGGTTGGTGATTTCAGCTATTTCACCCATTCCGGCAAACCAGAAGAAACCGCCCAGATCCTTGCACCCTACCTTTTTCCCGGCTGCCGCGAACGCCTGATCATCGGCAAATTCGCCCAGATTGCCAGGGGCTGCTATTTCATCACCAGCTCCGCCAACCACCCTATGAGCGGCTTCACCACCTATCCATTTCGAATTTTCAAGCCCGAGACGTTTGGTTACAAAGACTTGCCTGTGAAAGACACGGTGGTCGGCCACGATGTCTGGATCGGGCATAATGCCGCGATCATGCCGGGCGTCACGATTGGCCACGGGGCCATTATTGGTGCGAATGCCGTGGTTGCCAACGACGTCCCCGCTTACGCTGTGGTCGGCGGCAACCCCGCCCGTGTGATACGGATGCGCTACTCAGATGATATGATTGCGGAACTTCTGGCACTGGCGTGGTGGGATTGGGACCTTGACAAGATTGAGGCCAATCTGGCGGCGCTTGAGGCGGGGGATTTGGCGGCACTTAGAGTTTGACAGGGAAAAGTGGAACCCGCTTTTCCCTGTAAAACGAAAACAAAAGTATGTAGAATCTGTGTAGTTAAGTACTCAGAC
>CAJYRE010000546.1 GCA_913776675.1 Rhizobiaceae bacterium | reverse complement strand
TGCACGATGAAAAAGATGCACGTGTTGGTTAGTGCGTGCAGAAAGACCTGATCCTGAAACAGCCTGTTGATATTGGCAAAGCCGCCGAAATGCAGGTTTGTGCCTCTGCCGACATTCAAACTCAGCCAGAGCGACCAAATAATCGGATAGACCATAAAAATGCCGAGCAGGGTCAAGGCTGGCATCACGAAGAACCAGCCTTGGGTTCGTTCGCGTTTCATAATTCTGGAGGTTGGCACGGTTTTCCTCGCTTAAACAAGGGCATAAACAGGGCATCCGCTCCTATGAAAAAGCGGGGAAGGTCGGGAGTGCGGCCTGACGCACTCCCGATACAGTCCTGTTTTATTGGATTTGCTGGGCGACGCGATCGTTGATCGCTTTCAAGGCGTCATCAACGCTGCCACCCTTGGCAATGGCAGGCAATTGCGCCTGAATGGCCGCATTGACCTCCTGCGTAAAGGTGCCGTAATTCACAGGCGGAATTTTGGCCAGCCAGTCCGAGAAATTCTCCCATACGGGTTCATTGCTGAAGAAGGAGTCCTTGGTTTTATAGGCCGTCCCGTTGCGGGCCGTCAGCAAAGAGCCAACAGCACCCTGTTTGACGAGAATATCCTGATAGAAATCCACATCACCAGCCCATATGGTGTTCATGAAATCAATCGCCAGCTTTTGCTCGGGTGATGATGACAGAACATACCAGCTTGAGCCACCCCAATTGGAATAGGTCGTGGCTCCAGAGACGCCATCCAGCTTTGGCAGAGGCGCGATGCGCCATTTGCCTGCCTGATCGGCATTGGCCTTGATGGTTCCGGCCATCCAGGCTCCGGAGGGAACAGCAGCCACTTCACCAGAGGTAAAGGCCCCCGTGTAGGCGGTCCAGCCGGACACTGGCTTGACGATGCCGGATGCCCAGATTTTGGCATAGGTCTGAAGCGCTGCTTTCAGCGGTGCATTATCAATAATGTCGAGCTTTTCATCTTTGGTGAAAAACCACTTGCCCGCCGATTGCATCATGGCGCGCACAAGGCCTGCTTCATTGAGATCAAGATCAAGAAATTGATGTCCGGTCTTGGCTTTGACAGCCTCGCCAATCTTGATCATCTGATCCCAGGTGATGTCTTGCAGGTCGGCAGGCTTGTATCCGGCAGCTTCGAGATAATCGGTGCGGTAAAACAGCCCGGTGACACCGGAATCAAACGGAACAGAGTAGGATTTGCCATTATAGGTCGCTGCCGCCACTTTATAGTCGGCGAATTTCTTCATGTCGATCGAGTCAGACAGCGGCACAAAAGACTTTGTAAAAGATTGTAGAAAGCGCTGGGCGTTGTCATCCTGAATCAGCACAATATCGGGCAGGCCTTTTGTGACACCAGCGAGCAATTGTGTTTGCAGTTTCTGGGTGATGTCTTCCTGAGCAATGTTGTTGACAGTGATTTTAACATCAGGGTGAAGCTTGGTGTAGCGCGCCGCCGCTTCCTTCATGGCGGGAACATTAAAATCCGGATCCCAGCACCAGACGGTGAGATCCTTGGCGGATGCGGCTGTGGTGACCAGCAATCCAACGCCGAGTGCCAATGATCCAATAACACGGCTCCAACGCGTATTGACCTGCTTCATATCGCTCTCCCTCTCTAGAGATATGCTGCCGTTTTTCGACTTGCAGGGAATTTATAGCAAGGTGAAAAACAAAGATCAATAATCACTGAAAATTTCTGAATGTTGTTTTTGCCTTCTGGTTTGGATTGATGCGTGTGGTGGGGCGAAATCGTGATACCTCTCAAGTTTCGGGGTTTTTGCGCGTTTTTGAAGGCGAAAGAGAGTGTTTCTGGCAATTATGCTAGGATTTATGATGCGCTCTCTTGTCTTGAGGGGTGGCGTTTTCTCAATTTTTTCGCCATTCTGGGTGTGTTGATGATTTTTACGTGAAAGAAAACAGTGTTAAAAACTGAAAAAATCCGGCGCGTGAAGGAGAGCTTGTCTTGCTTGTCCTGCTTGCAAAGATTATCTGGAAACCTGTCGCGGCTTTGCAGCCGTATTGCATATTCCCATGGCAAGGTCTGATCCTTCTGCCAAAATGATGAGACAAGCGCAAAGATGGCAACCCTGAAAGTGATCGCCAAGGCGGCCGGTGTTTCTGCAACCACGGTTTGGCGTGTTTTGAATTCGGATTCGACCCTGTCGATTACCGAGGAAAAGCGCAGGGCGATCATCGAAACGGCGGCCTCCATGAACTACGCATCCCCGCGTAGCCGCAAGACAAGCAATCGTAACGCCTTGCGCCGGGTTGCCATCGTGCATTTTCTGCGTCCTGAGCATGAATTGGTTGATCCTTACTATGTCTCCTTGCGGCTTGGTGTGGAGCGCCGTTGTCAGGAGCTGAGGATGGAGACGGTGCGCATTTACAATACCGGCAGCATGGCAGAGCCAGCTTTGCTGGAAAATGCGTCCGGTGTCGTTGCTATTGGCAGTTTTGAGCCGGATCATGTTGACTGGCTGGCGCGCTATAGCCGACATCTGGTGTTTGCCGATTTTTTGCCACCAAATGAAGAGTTTGATGCTGTGGGCAGCGATCTGGCGGTCGCTATGCGCAAGCTGCTGTCCGGCCTGACGCAGAAGGGCTATCGGCGCATCGCCTATATCGGCTGGTCAGGGCAGGCGGACAGCGATCCGTTCAACGAAATTCGCTGCCGAAGCTATCGGGACTGGATGCGCTATCACGCTGTTTTTGATTCTGACTTGTGCATTACACAGCCCAACCCTGAGCATAACAATGAGCAATTGGGCTATGAGTTGACAAAACGTCTTTTGGCGAGCGCCCGGCCTGATGCGATTGTAACCTGCAATGACAATGTTGCCATTGGGGCCTATCGTATGCTCAATGAACTGGGCCTGTCGATTCCTGATGATATTGCCGTGGCCAGTTTCAACGATATTCCAACCGCACAATTCCTCAATCCGCCTCTGACCACCATGCGTTTGCCTGCCGAGCAGATTGGCGAAGCCGCCGTTGATCTGCTTCAGGAGAGGTTGGCGGGCCGCGATGTGGTCAAGCAAATCACTCTGGCAAGCAATATTGTCTGGCGGCCCAGTTGTGACCTGCCAGTGGCTGCTGTTTCGCGTTGAAGCGCATATTCTCAGACTGTTTATCGAATTATTTTAGATCATTTCAGTGTTTCACAGAAACACTGAAATGATCTAAAACCAGATCGGTAAGCGCGAAGGAAAGAGCAATGCAGCAAGACATGGGAGAGATGTTTTCATTGGCAGATCGGTTTGGTCTTGCCAATGCTCCCTTGCTGGTGACCAAACCCGTGCGCGAGGCTGAATTTTCTGTCACCCATCTTGTGCGCCCCTTGCAGGCTGGCCTTTCTTCTGTTGTGCGTCTGCCGCATGCGAATTGCTTTTTCATGATGCTATATCTGGAAGATGCCTATCATTGCGATGTGTTTGCAGATGGCAGTGAAGGCACCGTTCAGCGTTTCCCCAAGGGGTCCATTTGTCTGGTCAATCTTGCACAAGGAGCTACAATTCGGCTTCATGACAGACTTGAGGCGCTGGCCTTTGTCATTCCATTTGATCTTCTGAAGGAAGTGTCAGGGTTTTCAAAGGCTCCTGAAGCGAGAAGCCTGCTGTGCCTGCGGGGACAAAACGATTCCGTGATGTGGAATATGGGCAAGGCTTTGCTGCCGTTGTTTGCGCAAGAACAATCGCAGCGGTCCTGCGTGCTGGGGCATCTGGCGGTGGCAATCTGCGCGCATCTTCTGCATAGGCATGGCGATGTTGCCGCCAGAGAGCCGGGGTGTTCTGCTTTCTCGGCTGTGCAGGAAAAGGCCGCCAAGGATTTTATGGCCGCACATTTTCAACGTGATCTTTCAATCGGTCAGGTTGCGCAAACCGTTGGAATGTCCGAAGCTGCATTTGTTGAAGCGTTTGAAAGGGCAACGCAGAAAACGCCGCGCCAGTGGTTGCGTGAATACCGGGTGGAGCAGGCGAAACTGTGTTTTTCCGAGCGCAAATATACCTTTGAGGAGGTTGCAATACGGTCAGGTTTTCGGGATGCTCTGCATCTTGAGGAGGATTTTATGGCAATAACCGGTTTTTCATTGCTGGCCTGGCGAAACCGCTGGCTGAACTAGTTTTATTATTGTTTGTGAGGGGCTGATGCGTCTCGGAGACAACCTGAACAGATATTTGCGTTTTGGTTCAATATTCCCATAGGTTCAAGGTTGAGCCCGAGGGGAAAAATAAACGAGTGTTTCATGACCATCGGGATGGCCGCTGATGTTTTCCGTTTGCCTCTGGAGCGTCATCAGGCGGCTCAGGCAATCAGGCCGACTGCCGCTTTGAGCGTGAATGGTGTCGAGATCAGCCGGGTCCGTTCATCGGCTGAAGGGTTGGTGAGCAGGCGGCAAAACGCTGAAAAAGAAGCTTT
>CAJYRE010000545.1 GCA_913776675.1 Rhizobiaceae bacterium | reverse complement strand
CAAGTGTGGCTTTCAGCATCGGCCACCATTCCGCTTCAAGCCGCTGTTCATAGGCGGGAGTGTCGGGCGCGGCAACGCAATAGCCCAACACCTCGTCGCCACGGGCCAGCACAAAAGCGTTCTCCGGGCAAAAGCGAACATAGGGCAAGGCCCAGACAAAACCCGGCAATCGCGGATCACTATAGCAGTGTGAGCCATCCTGACCGCCATCAGATGTACGCAGGCAGATGTCGAGGATGGATGCTTCGTCCGATGGGCGAGCGGTGCGGATAACGATAGGCGGGACGCAGGTCAGGTTACGCATAAAAGACCTTTTACGGCACACGAGGCGATCCGTCGAGGGCCTCATCGAACCGCGACATGCTCTCATGAACCCTGCTGCACGGCAGCCTTCGGAGGTGCGCGCAAGAAACGGGTGGCGAAGCATCTGAATATTCCCTATCCGTTGGCCTCCATTATAAGGAGAATATCTGTGGGAATACTACAAGATAAAGTTGCAATCATCTCAGGCGCGTCGTCCGGTATCGGCCGTTCGGCCGCGTTGCTTTTCGCTGCCGAGGGCGCGTGTGTGGTTTTGAACGCGCGTGGGAAAGGGGCCTTGGAAGACGTTGCAAAACGTATCCAACAAACAGGCGGACGCGCGCATGTGGTGGCTGGTGATGTGAGCTTGGCTGAAACCCATGAGCAACTCGTCGCGGAAGCCCTGCAGGTTTTTGGGGGTGTTGATATTGCATTCAACAATGCCGGGATTGTGGGTGCGTTAAAACCGCTGGCCCAGTTGGAATCCGAAGAATGGCTGCAAACAATTGCCACAAACCTGAACAGCGCATTTTTTGCCAGCCGTTACCAGATACCAGCCATGCTTGAACGCGGCGGCGGCTCTCTTGTTTTTACCTCCAGCTTTGTTGGCACGAGCGTCGGGTTGCCGGGAATGAGCGCCTATGGCGCAGCAAAGGCGGGACTGATGGGCTTGGTCAAAGGCATTGCGGCAGACTATGGCGCGAAGAATATCCGGGCCAACGCCCTTCTTCCCGGCGGCACGGATACGGGGATGGCGGGCGACCAATCGCAAAAGGATTGGGCCGCTGGTCTGCATGCGATGAAGCGAATAGCCCAGCCGGAAGAAATAGCGCAGGCAGCGTTGTTTTTGGCGGGGCCAGCATCGAGCTTCGTGACAGGTTCTGCGCTCTTCGTGGACGGGGGAAATTCGTCGGTGAAATAGGTGCATGGGCACTGTAAACTGACAGCCTCGAACGCAACACCTGGACATGATGAAGGAGTTCATGCTGCGTGAAGGCGCGCAATTTGCTGCCATGCTTGCATGGCAGCGTCATCGGAATCTCCGTCTTATTGGATCTGCCGCGATTCATCGAAATCATTGGTAATCTGTATTATGGAACTTTTTGGGCAGGCAAGAATCAAACCAGCGCCTGTCCAGGTGGGTTCAGCTCACAATCCGGGATATGCCGTTTTGCCGGATGGCTCACCGCCCTCTGTTTTGCCGGACTCTCCCCCTCAAGGGGGGAGAGTGATCTGGCGTTGAGCGCACATATCCGGCATTGCTGCAAAATGCGCCTTATCGTCACGCTTTAGAAAATGCCGGTTTCAACCGCCACATGCCGATAGGCAGCGCCTGCGGTGAAGCCGCCATCAATCACGAAGTCTTCGCCGGTGATGAACCGGGCAGCGTCGGAGGCGAGGAAAGCCACCAGTTCTGCGATTTCTTCCGGCGTGCCGGAGCGTTTCATCGGTGTCATCTCGATCATCGGCTTCAGATGTGGGCTTGAGGCATTCAGCCCCGTTACCACCAATCCCGGACAAACCGCATTCACACGAATGTTCTTGCTGGAAAATTCCATGGCAGCACTGCGGGTCAGGCCGCGCAAGCCCCATTTGCTGGCCGTATAAGCCGGGTCATAATGGCCGGAAAAGCCGCTGTTGGAGGAGATGTTGACAATGGCACCCCCGCCTGTTTCGGCCATGACCGGTGCCACCGCCTGAATGCCCAGAAAGGCCCCCGTGAGGTTGACCTTCATGACACGCTCCCAGGCATCCAGCGCGGTTGTGGTCACGGTGGAGCGGTTGATGATGCCAGCATTGTTGACGAGAATGTCGATGCGCCCCTTCCATTCGCGGGCAATGGCCACAGCCTCTTCCCAGCTTTCCACGGACGCCACATCCAGAGAGATGAAGCGGACCTCATGGCCCTCATTTTTAAGCGTCTGTGCCAGTGCGCGGCCCTCGTCCACCAGCACATCGGCAATGATCACGGCGGCTCCGCGTTTGGCAAAAAGCCGCACTTCGGCCTCGCCCTGCCCTCTGGCTCCGCCGGTGACAATGGCAAGACGTCCCTTCAAATCGCCCATGGTCATTCCTTTGCCGTTACGGTTGTCTGACGCTGTTCGCCAAGGCCTTCAATGCCCAGTGTCATGGTCTGGCCGGGCTTGAGAAACACCGGTTCCGGCTTGATGCCCATGCCGACACCGGGGGGGGTGCCGGTGGCAATCACATCGCCCGGCTCCAGTGTCATGAACTGGCTGATGTAGCTGACAAGATGCGCCACGCCGAAGATCATGGTGGCGGTATTGCCGGTTTGGCGGCGCACCCCATCCACATCCAGCCACAGGGCCAGATTTTGCGGGTCTGCCACCTCGTCACGGGTCACCAGCCAAGGGCCGGTTGGTCCAAACGTGTCGTGGCTTTTGCCCTTGGTCCATTGGCCGCCGCGCTCGGACTGAAAAGCCCGCTCGGACACATCGTTGA
>CAJYRE010000544.1 GCA_913776675.1 Rhizobiaceae bacterium | reverse complement strand
AAGATCGACCGTCCCGATGGTCGTCATGAAGAAGTCATCAACGAAGTGTTCGACCTGTTCGCAAGTCTGGACGCCACTGACGAGCAGCTCGACTTCCCAATCCTCTACGGTTCTGGCCGTGATGGCTGGATGAATGTATCGCCAGAAGGTCCAAAGGATCAGGGTCTGGCTCCGCTGCTCGATCTGGTTCTGGAACACGTTCCTGAGCCAAGCGTTGGCGACGAAGACGGCGCTTTCCGCATGATCGGCACGCTGCTGGAAGCCAACCCCTTCCTCGGTCGCGTCATCACCGGCCGTATCCATTCCGGCTCGATCAAGCCGAACCAGTCCATCAAGGTTCTCAGCCAGGACGGCAAGGTGGTTGAAACCGGCCGTATCTCCAAGATTCTTGCATTTCGTGGCATTGAGCGCACTGCAATTGATGAAGCCCATGCCGGTGACATCGTGGCGATTGCCGGTCTGTCCAAGGGAACCGTGGCTGATACCTTCTGCGATCCTTCGGTCACAGAAGCTCTGGCTGCCCAGCCAATCGATCCGCCAACTGTTACCATGTCCTTCCTCGTCAACGACAGCCCGCTGGCTGGCACCGAAGGCGACAAGGTGACGAGCCGCGTCATTCGTGACCGTCTGTTCAAGGAAGCCGAAGGCAATGTGGCCCTGAAGATTGAAGAATCGGAAGGCAAGGATTCGTTCTTCGTGTCTGGCCGTGGCGAATTGCAGCTGGCCGTTCTGATCGAAACCATGCGCCGCGAAGGCTTTGAGCTGGCTGTGTCGCGTCCGCGCGTTGTGATGCACAAGGACGAGAACGGCACCCTGATGGAGCCGATCGAAGAAGTTGTGATCGACGTGGATGAAGAACATTCCGGCGTGGTTGTTCAGAAGATGTCTGAGCGCAAGGGCGAAATGACCGAGCTGCGTCCTTCGGGCGGCAATCGCGTCCGTCTGGTGTTCTACGCGCCCACCCGTGGTCTGATCGGTTACCAGTCTGAACTGCTGACCGACACACGCGGTACCGCGATCATGAACCGTCTGTTCCACGATTATCAGCCGTTCAAGGGTGAAATCGGTGGCCGCTCAAACGGTGTTCTGCTGTCCAACCAGTCGGGTGAAGCCGTGGCCTATGCCATGTTCAACCTCGAAGACCGCGGCCCAATGATCATTGAGCCAGGCGATAAGGTTTACATGGGCATGATCGTCGGTATCCACTCGCGCGACAACGATCTGGAAGTGAACGTGTTGAAGGGCAAGCAGCTCACCAACATTCGCTCTGCCGGTAAGGATGAGGCTGTGAAGCTGACCCCGCCAATCCGCATGACGCTCGACCGCGCTCTGTCGTGGATTCAGGACGATGAGCTGATGGAAGTGACACCTAAGTCCATCCGTCTGCGTAAGTTCTACCTCGACGCCAACGACCGCAAGCGTTTTGGCAAGGCACGTGCCGCGCAAGCGTGATGTGATTTCCCTTCAGGGTTGCTGATTGTGATGCCCCGTCCCTCAGGACGGGGCATTTTTTTATGGCTGTGCCGCTATTGAACAGCCCTGATAAAATACTTAAGGAAAAGTTAAATTGCTGTGGATGATGCTATGAAAGTCTGTGGGAAAGGCCCGTGATGCGGTGCTGCCCCGATTCTTTTTGGCCGAATCGGTTTAATGGAGGCAATGCAATAGATTTGAAACCGGGGATGGTGTGTCCGTTCCTGCATCGGCGGGCTCATGCACCGGCGCAACCAGAGTGGCGTTATGAAAACGTTGTCAATTGATGTGCGTCCGGCAACTGCGGACGATGCAGCCGATTTGTCACAAGTGCATCGGCAAGCCTGGCAATATTGCTATTCAGGTCTGGTTCCCCACAAGGCGCTGTCGCTCATGCTGGAAAAGCGTGATGAGACATGGTGGCGTAAAGCCACCCAAAGCTCGGCGTCGGTGCTGGTGGTGGATGTTGGCGGGGTTATTGCCGGTTATGCAACGCTGGGTCTGAACCGTTCAAACACGCTTGCCTATGATGGCGAGATCTACGAAATTTATATGCGGCCCCAATATCAGGGGGTTGGTCTGGGTCATGCCCTGTTCAAAGAATGCCGCCGGGCGCTTGCCTCTTTGTGTTATCGCGGGCTCGTGGTTTGGTGTCTTGAGGATTGCGATGGGGCGGTCAATTTCTTCCGCTCAAATGGTGGTGTTGACATGGTCGAGGGGCAGGAGGATTTCGGCTCCGTCAGCCTGAAAAAGCTTGGCTTTATCTGGAACGCCTGATGCTGCGTCGAGGCCTCCGGGTTGATCTTGCCCGCTCTTTATTGGGCGTGATTTCTGCTGGCTGTTGATTTGCCCGCTGAAACCCTTTACGACACCGGGGATTTCAACAATCCCATGGGGTTAGATATGCGTATTGATGCGATCTCGATCGGCAAGAACCCACCTGACGATGTCAACGTTATCGTTGAGGTGCCAGTTGGCGGCCAGCCGATCAAGTATGAGATGGACAAGGAAGCCGGCACGCTGATCGTTGACCGCTTTCTCTATACTCCAATGCATTATCCGGGCAATTACGGTTTTGTGCCACACACTTTGTGCGAAGATGGCGACCCGATTGACGTGTTGATTTGCAACACCCGTCCGCTGGTTCCTGGCTGCGTCATCAACGTCCGCCCGATCGGCGTTATGCTGATGGAAGATGATGGTGGCAAGGATGAGAAGATCATTGCTGTGCCGGTGCAGAAGCTGACCCGTCGTTACGACAAGGTTCACAACTACACCGATCTGCCGGAAATCACCCTCAAGCAGATCCAGCACTTCTTTGAGCATTACAAGGATCTGGAACCTGGCAAGTGGGTCAAGATTGGCGACTGGATGGATGTTGACGTTGCCAAGCAGTTGATTGTGGATTCGATCGAGCGCGCCAAGAAGTAAGATCAGGCTGTCAGCTTATCGAGCTTTTCTTTCAAATCCTCCGGGTCGCCATCGATTCGGAGGATTTTTTGTCGCGCAGTGTCGCCAGAGACGAGCGTGATTGCAGATTTGGCAATGCCGATCCGCTTGGCCAGCAGAGCAATCAGTGCTTTGTTGGCCTTGCCTTTTTCCGGCACGTCGCTGACGCGCACTTTCAAATGGGCTTCCCCATTGCCATTCAGCTCTGCGCCTTCCACACAATCGCGCCCGCCATTGGGTGTGAGCCGAATGGCGAGGCGAATGTGATCATCAAAGACGCGATAGGGCTGGATCACAGCAGGGCGGGGGCCAATGTGTTCCATATCAGCTGCTGTACAAAATAGATGATTAGCAGCAGAATGATGGGCGAAATATCAATGCCGCCCAGATCCGGCATCACGCGGCGGATCGGACGCAGCACCGGTTCGGTGACATTATAGAGAAACAGGCCGATCTGGTTCACAAACCGGTTGCTGGAGTTGATAACATTGAACGCATAAAGCCATGAATAGATCGCGCCGACGACTAATATGTAGCTGTAGATTTCGAGTCCTTTATCAATCGTTTTCAGCAGGGCCAGCATAGTTGTCTCCGTTTCTGTGTTGTACGAGATGTAGACATTGCGACGACTTCGGGCAAGTGGTGCCTTGTCAGCAGTTCGGATTCATGTTTAACGCAGAAGAGAGACTGATATGCCAGCACTCGGCTGGCGGGAGAAATTCGCTTTATGTCTGTCCTGCAATCCGCTGATCGTTTCGCGGCATTTCGCCATTCGGCCTATGCCAAGTTTTTCATGGCGCGGTTTCTGGCCGCTTTTGCCATTCAGATTGTCAGTGTGTCTGTTGGCTGGCAAATGTATGAAGTCACCCACAATGCGCTTTACCTTGGCTTGATCGGTCTGGTGCAGTTCTTGCCCGCTCTCTTGCTGGTGCTGGTCACGGGAACGGTGGCGGACCATTTTAACCGGCGGCTGATTGTTGCCATTTGCCTCGGTGTTAGCGTTATCTGCGTTGGTTTCCTTTTGTTGTTTACGGTCACCAATGCGTTTACACCGCTCCCGGTTCTGCTGGTGATGACGGTGTTTGGCATCGAGCGCGCTTTTATGGGGCCTGCGGTGTCGTCGCTAGCGCCCAATCTGGTGCCGGAAAAAGATCTGGCCAATTCCTTTGCCTGGAATGCGTCTTCGTGGCAGACGGCGTCCATTCTCGGTCCGGTTGCGGGTGGCTTGCTTTACGGTGTTGGCGCAACGGTCGCGTATAGCGTGGCGCTGGTGTTCATGGCGGCGGGCACACTGTTTATTCTGCTGGTGCCAAAGCCTGTACAGCGGACAAAAAACGAGCCGAAAACCTGGTCTTATCTGCTGGCGGGTTTCAAATTTATCCGCCATGAAAAAGTGGTGCTGGGGGCCATCTCGCTCGATCTGTTCGCCGTGCTTTTGGGCGGTGCTGTGGCGCTGATGCCGATCTACGCATCGGATATTCTGACCATGGGGCCGCTGGGCCTGGGTATTTTGCGCTCAGCCCCCGGTGTCGGAGCCATCCTGATGGCCACGTTTCTGGCCACCTTCCCGATTCGTCACCGTGCCGGCATGCTGATGTTCATGGGTGTCGCCATTTTTGGGCTGGCCACGGTGATCTTTGGCGTGTCCAAAGTGTGGTGGATTTCAGC
>CAJYRE010000543.1 GCA_913776675.1 Rhizobiaceae bacterium | reverse complement strand
AACACCCCGGCATCCAGGCTGGTCTTCACCTCATGAATGCCCTGAAACCCGTTGCTGGCTTTGGAGGAGCGGTTATCCCGCAGGTTGACAACGGGGCCGATCTGAAAGCCATTCGCCTCGATCAGATCATAATCAAAGCCATCATCCGGGGCACCATTTTCCGGTGGTTCGCTAAACCGGCGCACGTCAAACGACGGAAAGGCCGTGACGCTGCTGTGGCGACTGCCGGGATGGTTGGGGCCATATTCCACCGACCCGCCAACGCTGATCACCCATTTGTCGGCCGGGGCCTTGGCCGCATCTGCGCTGGTCATATCTGCCGCAACAGCCCCTTGACCGCTTGCCAGCAAGGCAAGCGCGGTTCCGGTGATCAGGAGATGCTGAAACAGAGCTGGACGGGTCAAGTGATAATCACGCAAAGATGAAAAACAAAACAATCTTATAGAGATTTTCTCCGTCACAGAACAGTAAAAAATCAGCATCTCTGCTTTTTGTTTTGGATGGCGGTGATGGAGGCTTTGCAAGCAAAGCCCCCTTGATATTACAGCGCCGTGAAATCGGCATAGAGGTCGGCAAGCTTTGCCTGCACATAATCATCAAAACCGGGGGCGGCGCGGCGATCAAATACGAAGGTGCTGCGGCTGGCGGTTTGCTTGATGCTCACTGGCAGCGCGCCCGCGTGTATCGTGGCCGGTGCTGTGGCTTTGGGCTTGGGCGCATTCAGCAGCGTGACCACGTGCTGAAAACGCTCATTGCTGGACAGCGTGGCAAAGTCGTCCGCGGACGACAGCTCTTCCAACAGCGCTTCCACATCGGCGCTTTCCAGCAGGGTGCCCAGTTCCATCCAGCGACGGCGGCCAACCTCTGGCGCGGGTCCAATTTTGGCCAAAAGGGTGAGCGGCACCTGCCGCATGATGATCAGCATTTTGGATAGCGCCTGCTTATCCACATTCAGCGCCGCCATGATGGTGGCGCGGCCAAAATCACGCTCTTCCAGCTTGCGGGCAAACAGGCAGCGCTCGATATAGGAAAGATTGGCGCGGGCGTTGTTTTCCTGCCCCTGGCTGACCACCAGTTGCTCATCGCTCAATTCGCGCACCACGGCCCGCACGGTGCGGCCAAGCTGCTTGACCGCCGCCAAGCGCCGATGGCCATAAGCCACCTGATAGCGCCCCTTGGCCGTGGGATGCGGCCGCACCAGAATGGGCACCTGCTGGCCATGCTCTGCGATCTGTGCAGCCAGCTCCGTAAGATCCGTGGCATCGATTTCCATGCGGTCGGAAATGAACGAGCCATCAACCAGCGCCGGATCAAGCTCCACCACCATCTGCCCTGCCGAGAGTTGCCGTTCCAGATCGCTGGCCCGCTCCATTTTCTCGGTAATGCTGCCCAGCGTGCGGGTGATGCCGCCAACCGGGGCCGTGGGCCGGGCGGGCGGCACCAGCCCGGCAATGGGGCGCTCGTTCAGGGCCGGGGTATCATAGCGCGGCATGGAGGAATCCGAGACGCCAATCAGATTTTTGCGGGCCATATTATACCTTCCTTCCCCATGTGCTGCGGATCAATGTTTCAATTTCGCCATTCACCTGCCCCAGCGATTCAATGGCGCGGTCATAGGTGCCGCGGGTGAATTGCGAGCGGTCCACTTCGTAAAGGGTTTGCTTGGTCACGCCCGCATCGGCAATGGCGGTGGATTTCAGCATGGCGCTGTTGAGCATGCGATTGCCAAAAATGGCGCGCATAAAGCCGGTCATCTGGCTCTGGGGGCCGTCATTCGGCTCAAACCGGGTCACCAGATAGCGCATCCAGTCATAGCTGGTGCGCCCGCCCGCATTTTCCACCACCGACATCAGCTCGCTGGTCATGGTGAGAAACTGCGACATGGACATCACATCCAGCATTTGCGGATGCACGGTAATCAGTGTGGAGGTGGCCGCACACAGCGCCGACATGGTGAGAAAGCCAAGCTGCGGCGGGCAATCCACCACCACCACATCATAAAAGCTCTCAATCTCGGTCAGCGTTTCGCCAATGCGGGCAAAGAACATCGATTCCGCCCGGCCCGACATCATGGCCTTCGTGGTTTCATGCTCAAATTCCATCAGTTCGAGGTTGCCGGGCACCAGATGCAGATTGGGCGTCTAGGTGGCGCGCACAATTTCGGCAATCGGGCGCGGGGAATCATAACGAATGGCTCCGTAAAGCGTTTCCCCCTCGCCCACATCCAGCTCTGGCTGGTGGCCAAACAGCGCCGACAGTGACGCCTGCGGATCGAGATCAATGGCCAGCACCCGATAGCCCTTCAGCGCCAGAAACTGCGCCAGATGGGCCGAGGTGGTGGTTTTGCCCGATCCACCCTTGAAGTTCATGACGGATACCACCTGCAATTTCTCGCCAGCGCGCCGGTGCGGCACATATTTGGGTGCGCCGTTGCGCTCATCCAGCACCTGACGGATGCGGTCCATATCCTGCGCGGTGTAGAGCCTGCGGCCATTGGCCAGCGGTTCCGGCCCGTGGCCATCGGCCGCCACCTGCCGCAAATAACCCTCGCCGATGCCAATGAAGGATGCCGCTTCGGCCGGAGAAAAGGCGCGCAGGCTCTTGCGCGCTTGCGGCGGAAAAATCTTCGCTTGATGCTGCTGGAGCTGATAGGACAGTTCCTGTGCATCCATGGACAGCATGGAGGGAAGATGTTCCTGAAGCTCAGAAACCACGGACTGGGGCTGCATTTGAAAACCTCTGCTAACTGCGCTTTTTTCTCAAAAAGCCGCTCAACTGCGCAATTATACTATGCGCAGATTCGTTACCAATTGACAAACATTTAACCACGATTTTCGCAAGAATAACCGCCCAGCAACAAGCGACGCACGGCGTATGCAGCAGATGCCAGTCGTCCGCGGACGACTGCGGTGATGGATGAGAGCGTAAAACAGGCCCTTATTCTGCCCTGCCCTTCCGTCGTCCGCGGACGACCTTCACATTTTTCACCAAAATCACCGGCCCAAATGCCGCTTGCTGCCTTGACTATGATTCGGTGAAATGCGATTCTCTGCGTGCTTAAGGTTATGAGAAGGGCTTCACGACGGCGACGTTTTGGGGCCTTTTTCTTTGTCTGTATCTTTGTATGCCTTTGCCGCCCGCTCTGCGCCGTTCTTGACAAAGAACAAAATCCCGATCTAAATTTTAGACGCATTGTGTGTGGCGGCGTGGAGACGTTGCACCTTTTTGCACAGCGCTGTCAGCAGGCGAGGAGGCTTTGGTTTCAGCACAGACCCCATCATTCCCTGTTGCGGATCATCCGGCATCCTGCCGGTTTGATAATCCGTTTGCCCATTCACGCCTGCTGGGCGGGGCGGATGAGGAAATCATCCAGCTTTCGCCGGGGGTGTTTGAAAGCGCTGTTGTGCATATTGCCCTGCCGCATCTGCATGTGTTTCGGGAGAAAAGCGCGCGCGGCCTGCTCAAGCAATTCGGCTCGCGGCTGGGGTCGCTGGTGTTCAGCTTTCCGCTGCATTTCGATGGTCCAGCCTGGCTGAACGGCTATCAACTGGCACAAGGCCAGCCGATTTTGTGCGATGGCAACGCCTCGCTGGAAATTGTCACGCCCGAAAAACTCGATCTGATCATCATCGGCATGGACCGGCAGTGGTTTGCGCAGGAAATACACAGGCGTGGCTATGGCCGCATGGCCAATCACCCATGGGGGCAAACGGAAATCACCCTGCCCGCGCCTGCCCATGCGCAATTGTCGCAGGCCATTGTTGGTTTTTTTGCAGATACCCGGCATGGCACTTCTGCGGTTGAGCTGGAAGCTCGGCTGGTCACGGCGATTATCGATAGCCTTCTGGCCGCATCGCATTTGCAGCCGCGCCCTGCCAGTGCCCGCAAGCAATTGGCCGATGCCGCCCGCATGCTGTGTTTGCAAGACCCGCAGGCGTCCGTATCGCTGGAGGGAGCGGCCGAGGT
>CAJYRE010000542.1 GCA_913776675.1 Rhizobiaceae bacterium | reverse complement strand
GGTTGGAACAAGGCTTTGGTAGCCCCTCACACAGGGGCGTGGATTGAAACCGTGCGAATGTTGTCTGCATCCTTGGAAAGTTCGTGTCGCCCCTCACACAGGGGCGTGGATTGAAACTTCCACTCTCCATACCATTTCCGAAAGTCGGATGTCGCCCCTCACACAGGGGCGTGGATTGAAACATTGAGGCACTTGGGCTGCGGGTCACAACAACTGCAACCCAAGCCTCACGCCAGTTTGCCTTGCTCTATTGCGCCAGAGTGCCGTTACGTTTCATCTGTGCATTGGATGAGGCGCAAGCGGTCATTGTTTTGAGCGGCAAGGCCGCCTGTTTACTGTGAGCTGATTGATGCCAAAGCTATCCATCTGTATTCCGGTTGAGCCGGGCCATGTTTTGCCGACCTATGTGATTTCCCAGCTTTTGAAAAATACGGCAGCGGATCTGGAAATTATTGTTTCAGGATTTGGCGATCACATCCACAGCTCAAGCGACATTATGACAATTGCGCAAAGCGATAGCCGTTTACGCATCTTGCCGCCTGCCCCTGATAACATTTCTGCCGCCCAGCTTTGGGTGGGAACCGTTTATGCAGCGGAAGGCGATTGGGTGTCGCTGATCTATCCCGAAGATATGATTGAACCAGACCTGCCCGATCTGCTGGCCTATGTTGAACACAAACATCCCAATGCCGATGTTCTCGGCTGGAGCGGCTTCTTGATCGATGCCGCAGCCCCCCGCTTTATCACCAGCACCGTCGCCATACCCGCGCTGCATAATGTGACGGCCTATGACAAGGCACCGATGCTGGAAGCGTTTTTCTATTGGAAAGACGCACAACAAATGCCGCGCATGCCTTTTGGTCTGTTTCACGGAGCCGTCAAACGCAAACTCATCCAAACGGTTCTGGAATCCTGCGGTGAGTTGAGCTGGCTAACCCTTTTGCCGCAATATGAATGGACGGCCCGATTGCTGATTTTTTCCGAAGCCTTTGCCTACAGCAATCGGCCTCTCTCCGCGATAAACCACACGCCATTCAAGCCACACATGGTGCCATCTGCCATCCAGAATTTTCCGCTGCATTCGGGGATTGGCATCACAGCGGCCATCGCCGAAATTCAGGTGCGCACCCTGATGGAGATGGGCAGTGAGTGGGGAGGATTTGGCGAGGGCTTTGTCACGGCCTGCATGTATGATTGCGCGGCAGAGCATAATCCCGAAGCCTTTCGTGCCAAGTGCGATGGCTATCGCAAAGCCTTTCTTTCCATGCCGAATGGAGCCGCATTTATCCCCGGCTTCACGCCCCCCTATTCCGCCACGCCGCCATCCGATAACCGTCGCGGGCTTTATGGCAAGGCGCTGCTGATTGATCGCTTCATTGGCAATGCCGTTACCGCCCAGGAATTTTATGCCGTGATGCGGTCCATCCTGACCCCCATTGAGGTAATCATTGCCGCCGGCCACGCTGCCGACACCGCTCCGGCGGCTTAAGAAGGGCCCTTTACCTTGCAAACACGCATTCTCTACACCAAGCCTTCAATCACGGATCTTGAAACCCGTTATGCGACCGATGCCGCCGCCAATGGCTGGGGCGATAAATGCTATGATTACATCCACCGTTTTGAAAAGCAGTTTCGAGAGCATCTCGGCAGCCGCTTTGCAATAGCCACATCCAGTTGCACAGGTGCCATGCATCTGGGGCTGGCAGCCCTTGGCCTTGGCCCCGGTGATGAGGTGATTCTGGCCGACACCAACTGGATTGCAACCGTTTCCCCCATCGTTCATCTTGGTGCCACGCCGGTTTTTGTCGATGTTGACCCCATTTCCTGGTGTCTGGATGCGAAAGCGGTTGAACGGGCAATAACCCCCAACACCAAGGCCATTATCGCCACCCATATTTACGGCAACCTTGCGGATATGGACGCCCTGCTGGACTTAGGAGCTGCACACAATATTGCCGTGATTGAGGACAGCGCCGAAGCGATTGGTTCTGTCTGGCATGGCAATCGACGGGCTGGCTCCATGGGGCTGTTTGGCACGTTTTCGTTCCACGGCACCAAAACCATCACCTGCGGCGAAGGCGGCATGTTCGTCACCAATGACGAAGCGCTGTATGAAACCGTTCTGACCTTGAGCAATCATGGCCGGGCACGGGGCCAGAAAAAGCAATTCTGGCCGGATATGGTGGGCTTCAAATACAAGATGTCCAATGTGCAAGCCGCCATAGGCTGCGCGCAAATGGAGCGGATAGACGAATTGACCGCCCGCAAGCACGCTATTTTTGAACACTATAAGACAGAGCTTGGGTCCATTAACGGTTTAAGCTTTAATCCGGAGCCACATGGCACCATCAATGGCGCGTGGATGCCCACCGTGGTGATGGATCGGGCGCTGGGCATCACCCGTGAGCAGATGATTGCAGCCTTTGCGCAAAACAATATTGATGCGCGGGTGTTTTTCTATCCGCTGTCCAGCCTGCCCATGTTCGCGCCTGTGCCTGCCAACAAAAATGCCTATGATATTCCGGAGCGGGCAATCAACCTGCCAAGCTATCATGACATGACAGATGAGCAGATCAGCCGGGTTGCGGCCGTGATCAAGACCCTGATGACCCCATAACAGACACTTGCTATTGCATAACCAAGACATGGAAAGGCCGAGCGCGCCAATGACGCATCCTGATGACCGCCTCGCATTTGAAGAGAACAAGCAAAAGATGAGCATAGCGCTGGGGGCCGATAAACAGGCCTTTG
>CAJYRE010000541.1 GCA_913776675.1 Rhizobiaceae bacterium | reverse complement strand
CTGAACCATAAACAAAGCATGATTTTCAAGGCTCGCGCGCTCAAGGCCATGGACCCAATACCCACAGATTATGCGACCAACGAGACGTATTGGTCGTGATCTTGAAAGGCAGATGATCATGCCCGTTATTAAGCTCTCAGCTTTCGCTGGCGAGAAGCCGCTGCTGAACACGCGACTTTTGCCGGAAACGGCGGCCACATCTGCATTTAATGTGAGGCTGGACGACGGCGCTCTAACCCCGGCACGGGCTTCACAATTTATAAAAGTGATGACTTCATCTCCAGATCACAAGACGATTTATTGTCATCAAAATACATGGTTGTCGTGGAGTGCAGTGGTTAATGCTGCACCGGGTCCAGTGGCGAATGACAGGCTTTACTACACGGGTGATGGCACTCCAAAAATGCGCGTCAATAATCAAGTGTTTGATTTGGCGATCCCACGACCAACGTCTGCCCTAAACGCAGTCGTGACTGGCACAGGCAATGGCGATACACAAAGCCGAACCTATTGCTATACATTTGTCACATCATATGGCGAAGAGACGGCACCAGCACCCGCAAGTCCAGTCATTCAGTGGAAGCCTGGTCAAACCGTTACGCTTCAAGGATTCGCGTTGGGTTCTTTGCAGCGCTCTGTGAGTCTTCAAAGAATTTATCGCAGTCAGACAGGAGCAAGTGGCACCTATTTTTATCTGATTGCAGAACGCGCAGTGAGTAACGCGGATTTCATTGATACAGTTGGCGTTGATGATTTTCAAGAAACGCTACCGTCAGCAGACTGGAACGCGCCGCCACCAACACTTAAAGGGCTTGTTGCTATGCCAAATGGCATGATGGCAGCCTTCTCCGGCAAGAGTGTTTATTTCTGTGAACCCTACAGGCCACACGCATGGCCTGAAAAATATGTAATGACGGTCGATAATAACATTGTTGGCTTGGGGGCCATCGGGTCAGTGCTGGTTGTGATGACGGATGGGCAACCTTACCTTATGCAAGGCACAACTCCTGACAGTGTGAGCGAAAAAAAGCTTGAGGCAAAATGGCCTTGTATCAATGCGCGCGGTATTGTCGATTTGGGCTTTGCCATCTGCTATCCGACGTTTGAAGGCTTGGTCGCAGTGCGCGCCGATGGCTCTATTGTGCTTTCAACTTCTGAACTGTTCAACCGTGACAGTTGGATGGGCTTTTCACCAACCACGGCAGTGGCAGGTCAAAGCCGTGGCACTTATGTGATGTTTTATGACTTTATTGATCCAGCAGGTCAGCGACAGCGCGGGGCTTTGATGATTAATATCAATGCCGCACAATATCTGGTGCGATCAAATGAATATGCGGATGCTGTCTTTGTATCAGATCAGGATGCAGCTCTTTATCTAAAGCGTCATGACGATACTCAGATAATGCGTTTTGATGATCTCGATGCAATGCCAATCAGCTTCTATTGGCGCTCCAAAGAGTTTTGGCTGTCTCAGCCGATCAACATGTCAGCGCTGCTCATCGATCTGGGCGATGGCAATGATGTGTGGACGCAAGCAGCAATTGATAAGGCGCGCAAAGAGATTGAGCAGCAAAACGCATTAATTTTTGAAGGTAAACTTGCTGGCGCAATCAACGATGGACCAATAAACACTTTGGCTCTGATGGGTGATGTGATGCTTGAATACCCGAAAGACCAGCAGGTTTCCTGCAATGTCTACGCAGATGGTCGTATTGTTGCATCAACGTCGAAAGCGGGCGGAATTGTCCGTCTGCCGGCTGGGTTTAAAGCGCGCTGCTGGCAAGTGGATATAAGCTCCAACGTACAAATTTCACAGATCATTCTTGCGTCAACAATTGATGAATTGAGAGGCCAATGAACGCAGCCAGTGAACAGCGACTGATTGAGAAGGTGGAAATTTTGGATGGCAGTCGCTCTGGAAAGATACGGCATGGAGCGGCAGTTCGAATCGGCGACATGGTCGAATTACTGCAACTTCAACCAATTCAGACAAAAAAGCTGAGTTCGCCACCGACTGCCGAACAGTACAACGCATTGCTCAATGAGATTGTGCAACTTCATAATCGGCTTCAGGTCATTTCCGATGCTTTGGCGAAGAGGATTCGCGGATGAAAGAGGTCGTCTACGACAACTCCAGCGAAATGGTCTTGTGGGCACAAAACCGCATTCCAGATTGTGCTTTTCGAGACGACGCACACGCAATTGGTTTACGTGAAAACGGGGTCTATCGTAGTGTCGTTGTTTTCGACACATTTTCATCAACGAGCTGCTGGGTCAGTGTTGCGTCCGACGGATCGAAAAGATTTATCCCACGCGAATACATCATTCGGGTATTTGCCTATCCATTCCTTCAATTGGGTTATCCGCGCATCAATTCTCTGGTATCTGTTTTGAATACACAGTCAGTACGTTTTATTCAGAAAATAGGATGTCGGCGCGAGGGTATTATGCGCAAAGCAGGTGCGAAAGGGGAGGATATGATCCTATTCGGCATGTTGCGTAACGAATGCCGCTGGTTGATGCCAGCAAACGCTGGAAACTCAACCAAAGCTACGATATAACCAGAAAATCTATCGCGCATGAGTGCGAACCTTCAAATGTCAAGAGGTTCACAATCATGGGCAAGTTCTCAACCACCGCGCCCGCTCCAGATCCACGGATTGGCGAAGCCGCCCTTAAGGAGGCAGAAGCGGGGCAGAATTGGCTCGATTTTGCCAAAACCTCTTATGCTCAGAGCATGGATCGTCAAAAAGACCTTGATGATCTAACGACGCGCGTCACAGATCAGCAGCTTGGATTGGCGGCGGAGCAGGCTGCGTGGTCAAAAGAAGATCGACAGCGATACAAGGATGTCTATCAGCCGATAGAAAATGATTACATCCACGAGGCCACCAATTATGCCACAGAGGCCAGACAGGACGAGGCGGCAGCGGCGGCCCGCGCAGATGTTCAAACAGCGGCAGCAACCGCGCGGGCGGCCACACAACGGCAAGCTGCGTCTATGGGCATTGATCCTGCCTCTGGCCGATATGCAGGTGTGCAAGCCACCACGGACATGAACCAGACATTGGTGGAAGCTGGCGCAGCGAATACCGCACGTCAGGCGATTCGTGACAAAGGGTTGGCGCTGAAAGCCGATGTGGTCAACATGGGCAAGGGGTACGCTTCATCAGCCGGAACTGCTGCGGCTGGCTCAGTGAACGCCAGCGGCAACGCTCTTTCGGGATCACAAGCCAGTAACGCACAAGCTCTATCCGCATCTACAATAATGAACCAGGGGTTCGCTGGAGCAATGCAAGGCTACAGTGGACAGGCTAACGCTCTTAACCAACAGTATGGTTTGCAAATGCAGGGATGGGAAGCTCAACAGAGGGCAAATGCATCGTCAATCGGTGGACTTTTTGGCGGCCTTGGCACGATTGCAGGAGCCTTCATCAAGTCTGACGAAAATGTGAAAGAGAACTTCGAGGAAGTGCCGGAAGGCAAAGCGCTCGACGCGGTGAACAACATGCCGGTGCGCGAATGGGACTATCAGCCAGGCGTTGAAGACGAAGGCCGCCATATTGGTACGATGGCACAAGATTTTCAGCGCGAAACGGGGCGAGGTGATGGCAAAACGATTCCTGTTGTTGACGCAATTGGCGTCACCATGAAAGCCGTTCAGGATTTGTCTGCAAAATTCGATAAGTTGGAAGACCAGATTGGTTTAGCTCAAAACGACAATATTGGTGTCGTGCCACATCGAAGCAGCCGTGCCGCGCAAAAAAAAGGAAAGTAACCATGGCAGATTTTGGTATCGGACTTGGAGCCTTTGTTCAAGGCTTCGCCAATGGTATGGAAATGCGCAACCGTGCTGAAGACCGCAAAATTCGTCTTGCTCAAGCTGAAGAAGACAGGGCATACACCAGAGATCGGCGCGGACGCCAAACTGTCCTC